>CACZRW010000199.1 GCA_902783675.1 uncultured Pseudomonadota bacterium
CCAGGGAAGAACCCGGAATGACCATGCCCAGCAGGCAAGTAATGAAGCAGATGAACACGACAAGCCCGAAACGACCCATGTTCATGCTCTCCATGAAGGTCAGCATCTCATCAGTCACCTTCAGGTCGGTAAACATCGCACCAATCATGTAGCCAATCACGCAGACACCAATGGCCGGAGCAATGGTCTTAATGCCGTCAGCAAACATCATCGCAATTGCGTGAGGCGTGCACTGCTTCTTGTCCTTGGCAATGATAACAGCATAGATGGATGCAAGACCGCCGATGAAGATCAGCAGACTGCTGGACATATTGCTGGCACCAGATTTGCCAAGGCGAGCGGTGAAGAACGTGGATTTAAAGAAATAGTCCAGAACAAACGGAAGGAGGATGATGATGGGGAGCAGTAGGCCCTGCCAGCCTTCTTTGAAAACCGTCTTCAGGTCCGGCAGGTCTTCTTTCGCCATGGGAGCAACCTTATAACGCTTGCAGAAGACGAATACCATGATCAGACGCTGAAGGATGAACCAAAGAGAGCATCCCCAAAGCACGATCCAGAACTGCGCCTGCGTAATATACCCCTCGCCATAAGCAGCAAGACCGGTCAGAGCACCAAGTGCAGCAGTGATATTTCCGGAAGGAGGAATCATGTTGCCCAGGTAAGACGCATTGCTCTCAATATTAGCTGCGAGTTCAGCCGGAAAACCTGACTTCTTCATTGCAGGAATGGTAATAGAACCAGTAGCCATAACGTTACCAGGGCCAGAACCTGAGAGAGCACCCATGAAAGAACTGGCAACAACCGAAACGTATCCCGCGCCACCAGTCACTCGTCCGAGCAGCGCCAGGATGATAGCAATCGCGCTGTCAATGACCTTTGTCTTGGTCAGCAAGATCGACATAGCGCAGAAAGCCGTCATGGAATAGAGCAGCGAGGTCTTCAGGCCAGTATCAATATATTGACCGATATGACCCCAAGTACCGGTGATCGTCAGCAGGATAATGAAGCTGATCAGCACGGCTTCATAGACCGGGCGTTTCAGCAACAGAAACCAAACGACGATGACCGCCAGCATGATCGCGAGGTAGATCAATGCAGATGGCATGGTTGAGTTTCCTCCTCTTTCACAATAGGATTCATCGTTCGTCATTATAACGAACGGATTGCATTATACTATAACCATCTTTTCTTTGCAAGGGCTTAGGCTATAATTTCTATAATTAATTGATTATGCCACGAACAAAACAAAAAGCGCCCCCCTTACCAAGAAATACTCAGTATGACATCTTTGAGCTCAGTAGCTATTTTGGAAAGCTGCCTTTCCTTCCTCCACATCACAACAAGCTCGCGTTTAGGTAATGCCTGATTAAATGAATAGAAAGCGACTTCCTTAGATCCACCTTTATTGCAGAATCTCTCAATGCCTGACGGCACCAACGCCATTCCGATACCCGCTTTAACCATTTCGATTTGCGCTTCGAGACTTTTTACGATCGCAGCCGGATGGATTGTTAGCTTGTTTTCTGACACCAAGTTCGTTAACTGCTTTTGCATAAACTGCGATTCTGTTAACATGACTAAGCGCTGACCATCTAGTGCCGAAGGATCAATCGCCGGATACTTGCGATTATTCATGGGCACAGCTGGTATCGAATCAGTTTTGCCAGGGACTGCAAGTACCAACTCCTCTTCCATGACTTTTTCATGGCAGAACAGCTTTTCATCTATCGGAAGCAGCGTCAGACATAGGTCATACTCTCCATGTTCCATGCCTTCTGATAACTCTGCCGTTGTTCCTTCACGAATGATCAGATGCATGCCCGGGTACAACTTCATAAACTCCCGGGCTATAATCGGCATCATGGAAGCGGCTCTATACGGCGCAGTACCGACTATGAGGGAGCCCGACCTGTGCGAAGAAAGATCTGAAAAACGCACTTCCATCTGATGTTCCAAATCAAGGATCTGACGTCCCGCATCTACATATGCATGACCAGCATCTGTCAGTCTTACATCCCCGTTCGTCCGATCAAAAAGCTCTATTCCGATGGACGACTCGATCTTTTTGATGTATTGGGACAGTGACGGTTGAGTAATATTCAAGGCTTCTGCGGCTCTTGAAAAAGAACCTTCTCTGGCCAAGGTTATTACATACTGGAGTTGTTTTGTGTTCATTGGTTAATCACCGGACGTTCCTGTTTCTATATGCTATTGAGTGCGCTAACCACACTAAAAACACTTTTTAGTTTCCTTGCAGATTAAAACCCGCACCCTGTTATCTCTACGGAAGTGATTGAAAGATGTTCTATGTAGTAGTTATCAATTCAAATATAAAAATCCCATGAACCAGTGGAATACCTATCAATTATAGTTCATCGAAGCAACTGCCTTTTCTTGCTCTTCATCCTCAACCTTTTGAGCGTAGCTATTTTTGTTTCTCATATCTGCTCCACGTGTAAAAAGCCACATAAGTGCAAAAATACAAATCACTAGTGTTATCCCGATTATCCACCACATAGACCTTTACTCCTCATTATTGTAACCTTGTAATACTGTAAATCATATCTTAAACATAGACATTAACTA
>CACZRW010000200.1 GCA_902783675.1 uncultured Pseudomonadota bacterium
ACCGGCGTTCCCCAGTCTTTCAGAGGGTGCGAAATCGCGGCGTCCGACGCATTGCTTTTCCGGGGAGGCGTTCCATGCGTAAAATAAAAGCGGCACTGGTCGGCGCGGGCGGATGGGGATCCACTCACATCAGCAACTGGCTCCGCCTCGCGCGCGAGGGAGTCGTCGAATTCGCCGGTGTCTCCGACATCAATCCGAAGAATCTGGAAGCGCCGGAGCTTGCGGGCATTCCTCATTTCACCTCGGACAGCGAAATGTATGATGCGGTTCATCCCGACGCGGTTTCCATTGCTGCCGGTATTCCCGTACATCTGGCCCTCCTCCGGAATGCGCTCGCCCACGGCGTTTCCGTTCTGCTGGAAAAACCGGCCGCGGCAACCGGCGACGAAGTGGAGGCGATGATCTTTGAATCGCAGCTTCATCCCGCGAATTTCGCACTGATCGCATTCCAGTATCTCTATGCGCCCGAAACACACCGTCTCAAGGAACTGACCGTCTCCGGGAAATACGGCCATCTCCGCTCGATTTCCGTGCGCTGCGCGGTCAAACGCGACGACGTCTACTATGCCCGCAACCGCTGGGCCGGCAAAATCTCCGGGCACGACGGCAAACCGGTGTTCGATTCCCCGCTTTCCAATGCGTTCGCGCATTATCTGAATCTGGCGTTGTTCCTTGCAGGCCCGGAAATGCCTCTCTGCGCCTCGGCGGAATCCTTTGCGGATGTTCATCTCATCCGGGCGAGGCGGGAAATCGAAAACTTCGATTCCTGCTTCTTCCGCGCCCGCACGCGGGAAAACATCCCCATCGATGTCTTCATGACGCACACGGTGGAAAAACCGGAATGGCCCAACCTCAGGATCCGCCTCGAAAAAGCGGAAATCGTCTGGTCGCCCTCCGACTGGGTCCTCCTCGGCGCGGACGGGGCAACGGTGCTGGAACGCGCCGCATACGAGGAAGATCCGCAGTACCACATGTTCCGCACGGCCGCCGCGCTCGCCGCCGGAGAACCCGGCCCGTCCGCGGGCGTCTGCACCATCCAAACCGCACTGGAGCATACGCGCTGCGTGGAGCAGATCCAGAAATATCCGATCCGCGTCCTTGCGGAAGGCGAATACGTCCGCCGTGAAGACGGAGGCGGCTTCTACACGGTGCCCGGACTGGAAAAGATTCTGGGAATGGCTTGATCTTTCCCGCACGGTTCCGCTTGATTTTCCGCATACAAAGATTATAGTACAGGCAAAGGAAAGCGGAAAACAATGAAAACAGTTTCGATTTCTCATCTGCGGCGGATCAGCCGGCTGGATTTTGAACTGCCGGAAACGCGCGGCGTCTTCCTGCTCACCGGCGCCAACGGCGCGGGAAAATCCACGCTCATCTCCTGCCTCGCACAAATCGGCGACCCCGGCGCATTCGCCCGTTTCTTCCAGCCGAACATCACGTTTGAAGACGATGACGGAGCCCTTGAAAACATCCTTTCCGAATCCGCCATCCGCTTTGATTCCGGTGCCGGACACGCCGTTGAATTCCGTTTTCTCAACGGCAAATGGACGCCGGACCGCGATCCGCTGGAAACATTTCGCGAATTCGGGTTCGCCGATACTCTTTTCGCCGGGGCGAAACCGAAACGCAAGCCCGTCGAAGGCGAAATTTTTCATAAAAAAGACATCCGGCCCGTCCCGGAGGAAGTCCGTAAAGCCGCCGCGGACATCTTCGACGACGAGGATTTTCTTCAGCTCAGCGTCATCCGCAGTTCCGTTACAGGAGAAAACGTCTTTCTGCGGCCCCAGAAATTGAACGGGAAGGATTATTTTTTCAGCGAAAACAACTTCAGCGCGGGCGAACGCGCCGTCATCAAACTGGCCGACAGCCTCACGCTTCTGCCGAGAAATTCTCTTGTGCTGATCGACGAGGCCGAAATGGCGCTCCACCCGAAGGCGCAGAAACGTCTGATGCTCTATCTTGAAAATGCGGCAAGGCTCAAAAATCTGCTCGTCATCGTTTCCACCCAGTCCGCCAGCCTCATCAAAATCACCGAGCCGCAGAAAATCCTGTTCCTGGAAGACGACGACGCCGCGGGCAGAATGCTCTGCAGGCGCGGCGTTTATCCCGCCGCCATCCTCGGAGAAATGGCGTTCGCAGAGGAAATCCTGCCGGAAACCATCCTGCTCGTCGAAGATCCGGAGGCGGCCCTGCTCCTCGAAGCCATCGTCGCCCGCCTCAAATCCGTCATGCCGGGCACCGATTTTCCGTACACGAAAATCCTGCCTGTCGGCGGCTATATGCAGGTCGTCATTTTGATGGACAATCTTTCAAAGGTCTTTCCGTCTTTCGTCCACCGGCGCGCGGTTCTCGACAAAGACGCCGAATTTACGGTAAAAAAAGCCGCGGAAGACCCCCGCCGGGCACATCATGCCGTCGTCAGCCGCAATTTCGACCGCATTTATTTCCTGCCCTGCGCCCCGGAACAGGGCGTCGTCCGCCTTCTTGAACGCAATCCGCGCGGCCATTCCATGCGTCTGCGGGAACTTTTTTCCGTGCAGGCGCTGAATCTGCTTGATGTCATGCGGGGCAATGCCGACTACCGTTCCGTGAACGGGAATTCCCGTGCCGACTGCAAGACAAAACTGTCCTGCATCGCGGATTATCTTGCTTCGGTCTCCGGGGAACCGGAATATCTGGTGCGGAAAAAACTGTATTTTTATTATGTGGAAACACACTATCAGGACATCGAAAGCCTGAAACGGGAATACTGTCCCCTCATTTTCCGGCGCTGAGCGCCCCTTCCCCGGCATCATGGGGCGAATGAAACCCGGCGGTCGCGAATCAATAGGGAAGAAAAGGCACAGAAACGCCCCCTGTGAAAATCATTCAGGCTACTTATTTTTCCGCATTGCGGCAATGCCGGGCGGTCTTTTTCCCGATCGGCAGAAGCAAATTCGGATGACCGGTTTTCCGGGGAGGATTCGGCAAAAAAAAGCAGGCGGCCGATTATAACCGTCTG
>CACZRW010000201.1 GCA_902783675.1 uncultured Pseudomonadota bacterium
GGCCGGGAATCTGATTGATTCTACGCAGAATCTTGATCCTTTTGTTACCGTTTCAGGTATTGTGAAATCCTGTGCTGTAACTCTTTCAAAAATTGCAAATGATCTGCGTCTCTTATCATCAGGTCCAAGGGCTGGCTTAGGGGAGATTACTTTACCTGCCAGACAGAATGGATCATCCATTATGCCGGGCAAGGTGAATCCGGTGATCCCGGAGGTTGTGAATCAGGTGGCATTTAATGTGATGGGAAATGATATGACGATTACGCTTGCTGCAGAGGCCGGACAGCTGGAGCTTAATGCCTTTGAACCGATTATTTTCTACAATCTGTTTCAATCGATAGATACGCTCGGATTTGCGGTAGAGACCTTTACTGACAACTGTATTATTGGAATCGTAGCGAATGAAAGGCGTTGCCGGGAGCTTGTGGATAACAGTATCGGAATCGTTACAATTCTGGCGCCGGAGATTGGATATCAGGCAGCTGCGAATGTTGCAAAAAAGGCTTTGAAATTAGATAAATCCGTATTTGAGATTGTCACAGGTGAAGGAATACTGGACGCTGAGAGAGCAAAAGAGATTCTTGACCCGAAGAAGATGATATAATTATGATGCTGGATTTGCGATATAGAGGAGTCGCATAATGGGTAAAGTTATAGGAAAAATCATTGCCACAGAGAGAAACCCTTCTACAATAGATGAGTTTTATTTTGGGACAGATCAGGATCTGATCTTGAATCCTTTTGATCTTGTTAAAGTCAGGCATCTGAAAAACAGTGTGTCATATGGAGTGATAGAAGAGATCTCTCATATGAGTGACGCAGGAAACTGTCTGGCAGACTTTATATCCAATGGTTTTGGAGATGTCGGGGCAATTGAGGATTAACAGAGATCCGGTATGAACTATGTAAAAGCAAAAGTGATTGGAAATACGGATAATATCTATGTTCCGCTCATCAGCAGCTCGAGAGTTGAACTGGCAGATGAGGAGGAAGCGGCGGAGGCTTTAGGCCTCCTCCATGTTAAAAATCCTGTTACCTGTGGCTACATTGACATGTATAACGGAGGAGAGGACAGGATCACTCTTCCGGTACAGATCGATTCCGGATTCCTGACTGGTCCAAAGGGAGCCCACCTGAACATATCGGGCATATCCGGTCTGGCAGCCAAAACATCTTACGCCATGTTTCTCCTGAAAGCGATCCAGGATAAATGCCTGAAATGTGACGATGACGCTGATGATATAGCATTTGTTTTTTTTAATGTGAAGGGAACGGACCTGCTGGCTCTTGATGAACCGGCAGAGTTCGGGTCAGAAGAAGAGAAGAAAGCGACCTATGCATTATATGAAAAGATGAGGATGTCGACGGAACCTTTTAAGAACGTCCATTATTATTACCCCTATTCATCAGATATGGTTTCCAGCACTTATATCTCAAAAGAAGTCTATGAGAATCAGCGCCAGCAGGGGAAAGCCCGGCTGTACAAATTCTCTTATCTTGAGGATAAGGATAATCTTGATTTATTATTTTCCGGTATAGATGATCCACAGCAGGCTATGGATTCGATTCTTAGTTTTATCATAAATAATCAGGGCAACTTTGGCAGACATGGCAGCTGGGATGATTTTCTCGTTGAAGTGCATCAAAACTGTCGTGCGGGTAATACAGGGGGAGACAAGGAGATCTCGGCCAACAGCTGGAGAAGATTTAACAGGATTGTGCGGAAAGCCATACATCATAACGAGATGTTTGACGCAGTCAAGGATAACAATGAGGAGGTACACATCGGAGAAGCCCTGAAGCATATCAAAAAGGACGAAGTTCATGTAATCGATATAGCGAAGCTGAGCGAGGATATGCAGGGATTCGTACTTGGCGATGCCATACGCACCATATATAATCTGCAGCTGGGGCAGTACAACGAGGACGCAGATGTTGATCCGCCAAAAAAGGTAATCATCTTTATCGATGAGCTGGACAAATATGCCTCCATCGATACTCCCGGAAGCTCCCCTGTCCTGCGACAGATCCAGCACATAGCCGAACGCGGCCGCTCTCTGGGCATTATACTCTTTACCACAGAGCAATTCCGAAGTACAGTCAACAGCAGGGTGACGGACAACTGCTCCATACAGGCATACGGGCGAACGAATGCCATCGAAATCGCGAAAGACGATTACAGGTACCTGCCGGCTGCATATAAAAATATGATGACCAGATTGAAGCAAGGGGAGTACATCCTCCAGTACCCGGTCTTTCGGTCTCTGCTGCACACCAGGTTTCCAAAGCCCTTATATAAACAATATATTATATGACGAGATATCCATACATAAGAACAAGAAAGGGAACAGGTTTCCAGGAGGTTCTGTTATGAAATCTGATACCAGGAAAGAATCAGAGCGAGATAATGTGATTCGCAAACATATCATTTTTTATGGATACGTTCAGGGTGTCGGCTTCCGCTGGCGTGCGCGTAATGCTGCCAATCTGCATGGCTGCACCGGATGGTGCAAAAATGAATGGGACGGTTCTGTGTCCATGGA
>CACZRW010000202.1 GCA_902783675.1 uncultured Pseudomonadota bacterium
ATAGTGCCGGCGGTAATGGATCGCAAAGATCAGGATCCGGAAGATCCAGTCGATGAACATGGCGTACCAGATACCCAGCACGCTCATCCGTCATCATTCTTCCTCTCATTCCAGATTGGTATTCTATATCTTATTAATCTAGTGGGACATGAATCCTGGGTCCCTTCCCATTTCAACAAGTATCCTCGATCAGTCTACATTCACCAGTACTCATCGAGAATAAGCGTATACATTTGTTGCCATAGCCACGAGAAAGACCTTTATACAATCAACAAAAGTAATCAATCGTATTAAAGAAACTTTTCCACTTTTGCTTTACTTCCATGTTTCTTGCCTCAATAACTCGCATAATATTCCTTAATGCTTTTTCTGGGATATGTGAATTATTATGGCAGAGCAAACAGTGACCAGTTTTTGTAATCCATATTTTTGTCGCATTCTCAGATGGTTTCCCCTGAGACACATGGACATGTATTGGTTCCAATGGCTCGTTTTCATTAGCCCAAAAATATACCCAGTATGAACCTATTCTAAAAACCTGAGGCATTTTCAAAACCTCCGTGTTGTGAGAATTCAATTATCAGATTAGCTAAAGACTCCACTACTTCCTGATATCGTTCTATCTCGCTGTTATTAAACCCATAAATATCATCCCACCTATATTCTGGCAAATAACAAGTCGCATAATGGAAACAATCTTTCTCATCGGGTTTTTCAATATATACTTTTACCGTGCCATCCTGCTGCATTTCTGAATGAACGATTTCTGTTTGATCATCTAACGTTATAAGGGGATACATCATATCAGTTCCACCTCCATTTATTTATAAAAGGCTTATCGTTTTGTTACCAGCATAATAGTTATTACCATCTTCCTCACTTGGCTACAAGGTAGATCTTATCCTTATCGAAGCATATTTCTGAAGTATGATTATAGATGCGATTAAGATCGTCTATCTTCTCGACAAATACTTTTGTTCCCGGATCCTTAACAGCAGCCAACATCTTGACTGGGTCAGTCTCCATATTCTCAGCATTCTTTGAAAGGGCTGATCCCCCATCCTGGAGCCACTCATCAACAGGTCCTTCTTTCACAAATGGTATTCCGCCGATGAAGCCTCCAAATGCTTTCCCAACATTCCCCATGTTCTTTAGAACATTTGCTTCCAATGCTCCTCCGGCTGCTTTTCCAATTTGCTTTGATCGTTCTGTATATAGTTCACGGTAAGCAAGTGATCGATCCTCAATATCCTTCTTTATCCTATTCAAATGCTCTTCCTGAAAATCCTTTAGCATCATCACTTCAACTAAAGAAGCCAAAGAATAAATGTATAAGGACAATCGATAATACTTGAATTTCTTTAGGAGAGTCTTTACACCTGCGTTTACTTTCGCGTTCATTACAATCGGCGCATTGGCAACATTCCAATCCTGTATATCCTTTTGATAGGACCGGATATTTTTCTCAGCTGTACGCTTTATATCAAGCGCCTGTTTGTAATGCCCCTGTAGATACAGATCCTTCTTCCAATTATACTTGTACTGCGTTATACTCTCAGCCAAAATCTTTACGTCAGCCTCTATCTGAGACTCCTTCTCATTCTCCAGAAATGAAAGAATTTGTTTTTCCATCTCCAGTATCGAATCTAATTTCTGCTCAATTGAATATAGTGCAACCGCCATAGCAAGCATAGCAGGATCAGGGGGTATAATCGTACTACTGGAAGCTTCAAGGGGACCGGCCGCTGATAGCTTTGCCATCTTAGATGAACCAGTAGCTGTTTTTATTGCCCCCCATGCATTTCCATCCTTGGCCATCTTCAGCACATCACCTGGTGCAGAATTCGCAATTCGAAATAGCCCGTCTGTGTTAAACTGCATAGTTGTTGTTATCGTTCTCATTGATGGGAGCATTGAAGCTACTGCCGTCCCTAGGGTAGCAAGGCCTTCAATCGGCATACTGATTGTCTCCACCTTCCTGATATCCAGATCCGTGTCATACAGGATCTGATTCATAATATCTGCAGCAGAGTCTCTCTCAATCATATCTTTTGATGGTTCTTCTATCAAACCTGTTTTCTCATGCACTTGATCACGGTTATCTGATCCCATGACATCCTCCACTAATGTGACTAAAAGCCGTACAAAAAATCACATCTATCTTCGTGGTGTATTCCAAATGATAGATCCAGTATACAGCATAACAGCAGCTGATTCCATACTTGAGCCAAGATCAATATCCCTGCCTTTTCAAGTAAAAATCAAAACAGGAGTCGGCTTCAATTTGCCACACTCCTGTTTCTTCATATCATTATGCAATTAGATCGGGATCTGGCATCGTTCCCTCAGAAATACTCCCTCAGCAGATCCTACATAGTGTTCACAAGATTTTTCAAAACACCCGCAATTTCCGGAATCTTAAGCAGTCTCATCAAGATAGCCATATCATTTTCCTGCGTCTTATCCTCCCCTGCCTTATTCTCAATCTGATTACTGTCACGTTCTTCATGGTGACCGTTGATGACAGAAGGTCTTATCCCCGTCGGAGCAATATTCCCTGTCTCTTTCCCATTTCTGTAGAAAGCCTCTTCGATCAGTGTTGCATTCGTCTGCCGGCTCTCATCGAGGATATGCGAATATACATCTGTCACCATGGAAGACTGTGCATGTCCTGAGTCGCCCTGAACTGCTTTGACATCTCCGCCGGTAAGTTTCAGCTTATAAGTAATCACAGGCCCCTGATCGACTTCTGGATGATCGGCCCTGGCAAGGCACGCCGGCTGGAGAGAAACCATCTGTACACAATGGGTGACATCGCCGAGAAATCGCAATGGGACGAGGAATGGTTCTATAAGGAA
>CACZRW010000203.1 GCA_902783675.1 uncultured Pseudomonadota bacterium
AAAAGAGAAAATGAACCAAATACACCCGAATTACCTGAAGACCTTGTTAATCTAATCAACTGGGCTATTACAAAAGAAATCAACATCCTCACCATGGATCTATGGTCGAAAGACTATTGTCCGCAACTTGAAGAAACGATTGTGACGAAAGTGCCACTATACAACGATAATAATGCGCAAATGCTAATACTGAAGGGTAACAGCATAAAAGACGCAGAAAAAGCACACAAACTTTTACACAACGCAATCATTACCGCAGATCATCCCGAATATGACCCAATTATCGAGACAAAAACAGTATTTATGTTAGAAAAAAATATCGAAAAAATAGCAACAAACATACTGACAAAAAATTCGATATATCCGTTTCTCAACAATATCTGGTAAACAAAAGGAGTTGTGCTTATGCCCCTAAATAAAACACAGCAAAAAGCGCTGAATATAATGCTATCCGGACAAAACATCTTTCTATCAGGAAAAGCCGGTACGGGTAAATCATTTGTTTTACAAAAATTTATTGAACAATGTTCCGAAAAAAAGCAAATCATTATTTGTGCACCAACAGGAATCGCAGCACTAAACATCAACGGCTCAACAATTCACAAAGTGTTCAAAGCACCAATCAGACCCATCATAGAAAAAGTATCGTCCAATATTAAAAACGATATTTTGGAAACAGCAGACATCATCATCATAGACGAAATCTCAATGTGTAGATGTGATTTGTTCTCTTACGTATGCCAATGCATCAAAATCGCGGAAAAGCGCACAAAAACAAAAAAACAACTCATCGTTGTAGGCGACTTTTTCCAACTTCCGCCGGTCGTTAGCGACAAAGACCGTGAAATTCTTGAACAAGGTCTTACGTATAACATCAAGGAAGGGTTTGCGTTTTCATCACCGTACTGGTATAACATGCACTTTCACACAATAATGTTGAACAAAATAATCAGACAAAGTAATCAAACATTCATTACTCATCTGAACAACATTCGAAACGGCAATAGAATTTCCGAAGCTATTGATTATATAAATCAAAACAGTGCTGTCAAGCCTAACAAAAACGCAATAACCCTATGTCGAACAAACACTGCGGCCGCTATAATCAACAATAAAAATATCGAAGAAATCAATAAACCCGCAAGAATATATTACGCAACAACTGAAGGTGTATTCAATAACTCAGATAAACCGACAGATGACATTCTCATACTCAAAGTGGGCGCAAGAGTAATGGCTTTAATCAATAACGAAAAAAATCATTACGCAAACGGCTCTATTGGTACGGTAACAAGGCTAACTAAAGACCACGTATACGTTACATTTGACGACACATTAAAGAATGTCAAAATTCCATACAACGAATGGAAAAATCAAAAATACACCGTAGTAACGGACAAGAATGGAAACAAAAAGTTGGATTTGAAAACCATAGGCTCATTCAAACAAATACCCTTAAAACTGGCGTATGCAATAACAATACACAAGTCGCAGGGAAAAACATTTGAATATGCTACGCTTTCTATTGATGATAGCGAAAAAATAAACAATGGACAAATTTATGTCGCACTATCTCGCGTAACATCTATAGGTGGCTTATATCTGAAACAACCACTGAATCCACTTTCAGTGAAAACATCAAAAACAGTACAAGCATTCTATAAAAAAAAGAAAGAGCATATTTATCATGAAAAACATGAGCATCATTGAAATCTCAACATTTCACTTATCGGAAACATTTTTTATTCGAGACCAGAGGCAGCTCTTGCCCATGGTAATCTGAAACAATTATCATCCAAAATGTTGAGATTTCAACGCTCCCGTAACCATTAACAAATCTTATACCATACACACATGAGGTGAAACATGAAACTAACGACAGAATACGGCTACGGAATAGTTGTAGAGAACTTAAAGTTGAAACAAAATTTCGTACCGACATTAATGACATATTTCGCAACAGAAACACGTCGAAAAGACTATCTTGACTTCTGTAATGATGAAAATCTTATTCCCGGAGAAAACGATAGCTTCGCACAATATTGCGATTATGCCTTCTGTGATTATGCATACACAATGTTGACAGGCTTAACAATCATCTTTTCCGAATACAATAAGCTAACAGATGAAAATTACTTCAAATGTGAAGATTATTGTATATACTATCCCGAAAGAATCCCGGAAGACGAAGAAGATAAAAAAACGCTGTTAACAAAAAAGCAAATCAGAAAAATGATAGCCGAATTTTTCACAAAAATCGCAGACAATGTACCTGAATGCGAAAATCTAACGATTAAGTGGTGATAAATAATGGTACGACTATATTTTCCTTACGAAAACGTATATGATGTCGCAAATATTATCGACGAGCAACTCATCGAAAACGATATCGACAACAACGACCGACTGATAATTGACGAAGATGATTTAGACGAAGTGAGTATTCTTCTCGAAGAAAATAATATCGACTTCGATATAATCTAAACAAATGGGGTGAAAAATCATGCTGATACAACGCATCAAAAACTTTTTTACAACCTCCGTGACAGAAAAACCATATGAACCATATAACGCAATAGATGTTGCCAGATTTATTGTAAACTGCGCAAACGATAACGATATGCTTGTATCACCATACAAACTCAATTATATCCTATACTTTGTGCAACTTACATTCCTGCAAAAAAAGCACAGATT
>CACZRW010000204.1 GCA_902783675.1 uncultured Pseudomonadota bacterium
GGCAACTCCTAAACCACCGCCAATTAAGCTACCTATACCACCGTGATATAGCCCGCTTCCAACAGAACCCGCTATACCTCCACCAAGTCCTGTAATAGCTCCAATACCGCCTCCAGCCCCCATTCCTAAGATAGCTCCATTCTTTAATCCATGTAGAGCGCTTGCGGCTAAAGTAGTATTTTGCATTTGCAATAGTTTCTGCAACATTTCAGGAGGTAGCTGCCCAGTTTCTGCCAATCTAAGCAACGCTTGATATGCATCATCCGACATAGCGGTTTTATACATTCGCTGTCGAGCAACATGCCTTGCCGCCATAGTAAACTGAACTGTTTTCGGTATAGTCATAGTATTCCAAAATCGGCTGATAACAGCCAAAAGATTAATAGCTCAAATAATCACGACCAACAAGTAAATCTGCGATAGACTTTTGTTGACTTTCAGGTATAGACGACAGAAACGCTACCTTGTACAAGGCATAATTAGTACTCAAGCGTTTAGCGGTTTCGTCATCTTCAAACGAATAAATGTTTTCTCTTGAAATAGTTACAGGTGGTAGACCGCTTAGACTGTTATGCGCAGCCTGTTTCAGCATACTGCTTTCGGAATCCAACCGAGCGCACTTCTGCCGATAACCCCAGTTACGAAGTTTCTCTGGAGCTTGTCCTTGTGGCATATACGGATTAAATACATCTTCGGACACCAAAAGCTCTCTAAAGCGTTCATTAGACAACGGACCAATAATCTCACCTAACGATGCACACTTAGATAGCGGCAATCCAGTTTCAACCTGCAGAAACTGCGTAGGAGTCAAACAAATATGCTGGTCATTCAACGTCTTTGTAAGTGTTCCAGAAGAATACTGCCACGTAGTTTCTGGTGAGCTTAAAGGTTCGGTATCGACGGCTGACAAGTAAGACCCAACTTTAGTCCAGCCTTTGTTATTGTGAAAGTCTTGTACAGCGTCAAAGAAAATACGGAACAGGTGACTGCAATCCTCTTGTTTGTTGTAGTAAGCTCGCTTTTCTGGGGCTGAAACGCCATACAACTCAGCAAGTTCTGCTCCGCCTATAAGCTCCGTATTAGCTTTCTTGCAGAATCCAGAAGCGTAAGCAATACGGTCAGCGGGAACAAATACGTGGGAGATGTCAAAGAAGTAAGGCTGAGTATTATCTGCGTATAATTGATGTAGCTTACCGTCTACAGAAGCCATCTTGCCAAGATTATGCTTTAGACCACCAGCTTTACAATGACCACCATCTTTAACGTCTTTACAGTATTCATCTCTAGTATGCGCCTTATTTCCACAATAGCTACAGACATCGAACGGTACTCGGCAGGCCATCGATACGGCAAGCGGCTTATCAGACGCTAATTTTTCCATTTCCTTATCCGCTACCAGTCCGTCATTTGCTTTTGCAGCTTTTTCATTTGTGTTAAGAGCTACAATAAGTTCAACACGATTCATTTCATCATTGAACTCTGACGCTTTTACAACACCGTAAGATTTTTTAGGATCAGTATTCTTGTGGTTTCTATATACTTTAGCGTCTTTAACAAAGTAATGATGGTAATCTTTACACGCCTGTTTACTGAATCCGTCTCCGTTACGGTTAGGCCCGTAGTTCTCAGTAGTTCCTAACGCGATTAAGTGAACCAGTTCCTCCCCGGGGTTTACTTTAATTGAATCTACCTTATCCAGTAGATTAGCTGAAGCGGATTTAAGAAACTCTTTACGGTCAGAGCCAACTAATCCGGCAGATGATACTTTAATAATCGAACCTAGCGGTTCTTCGTCCCAATTAAACGAGTCGTTATCAACTATCTTAAGCATAATTTGTGTTAACTATAAATATAGATAAAATCAGATTTGGTTATTACTTTAACACAAAGCTTAAACAGATACAAAATATGACTACTATAGCGGAATTTTTAGATAGAACTTCTGGAAACTACTTCGAGAAACAGGCTAAGATTAATGCATGGTTTCCATCATTAGTTCAAAGTGAACTGAATAAACAGTTAAACGAAGAAGCTATAACAAATATTATAAATGAATATATAAAGAAACATCCAGACTATGATATAGTGAAGTCAACTATAACAAATCCTGAGTTTGTTAAAGCTATAACAAAACAGATTCAAGACGCAACATATAATTACTATAACAACACTCCAGAAGACGTTGATTTAAAAGCTATTGCAGAGAAGGCCAAGAGCAAAACTTATACACCTCCAGAAGCTCTAGAGAAACAAATCCTTGGTATAATAACCAACCAAATCAAGAATCAATTTAAGAGCAATCCCGAAGAAGTATACAACATAGCGTCTGGTTATATCCCGGAAAAGGATCAAGCAATTCTGAGAAAACAGATTGAAAAAAATCCTATGCTAAAGAGAGAAATCGGCAATACCCTGTTACCGTATGCTGATGACTTGTTTAGACACGGAATTCAAGGAGCGGTAAACTCAAAAAGAATTGAAGATATAACAAACAGAGCGCATTCTGACATACAACAAAAAGTACTAAGTTCTGCTTTGACGTCTTTGGATTTAATTCCAGACGACGAAGCTGAGCGACTAGGTAAACCTGAGTGGAATATTGTCGAAGAAGGTATTTGGGGGAATGACCCTCGATATAAAGATTATCTTAAAAGATATTACGATATTGATAATCCTAATAAAAGCAATCAGGTTGTATTCGGTTTGCAAAACGCTTTTGAAAACGATCCTGATGCCCGCTTAGCCGCGATTAACTATTATAGAAATCTTCCGGAGGATCAACGTGAGAACGCTATGATGGCTCGATGGTTAAGAGCTGGTGGTAATTTCGCCAATGATTTGGGTCAAACTGAGCAAGGGAACAATACTCTTAATGCGGCTAAAAATTTAAGTTCCAATATGGGGCAATATGGTAAATCCTTTATTGGAAATGAGGGGATTGACGCTGAATTTGGAAATCAAGTTCATAACTCTTGGGAAGCCACTCAAAAGAACCTAAAGGATAATCCTGTATGGCAAGGCTGGCAAAAATCATGGCAATCCTCCCCTGTATATCATAATCAAGCCGCCATACAGCAACACGCCAATGAAATCCGGGATAAACGAATGGAAGACAGCTTCTATGGGTGGTTTAAGGATCCCGGAGTACAGAAAGCTTTCCAATATGCTATGCCCTTTGCTAGCTACGGTATCCCATTAGCAATGTTAGCAAGTATGTCTGGAAATAATTCTATTTGGCCTTTAATTTTATTGGGTGGATTAGGGTCTGGCGTACTTGGTTATGGAAATCAAAATAACTGGTTTGGATTTGATGACAAGACAAAACAGGGTATTGACGATTTCTTTGGGGCATTAAACAGTCCGTTAGACTATGTAGGAGGTAAATTTGGGCCCGGAGCGCAACTCACTCTTAATAAGGCGCTAGGTCTGAAGCCACCGGAGAAAAAGGAAGAGCCTTCTCCGGACGCTAAAACAACGGCGGCGATTACACCTCCTAAACCTGAACCTGTAAAAACAAATATTGAAATGCCAGAGTTTAGCCCTTCCGGAACAGCTTATGCAAGCGATTATGACGCAAACAGAATGTCTAACTCTTACGCAAACTCGTTTAACAATCCTTCAATGGTACGAAGTATGCGTTTAGCGTAATTTGCGGGTAGTTTTTAATATGGTTTAATGTTTGTAAGATTTCAGCTATTACTTTTAACCTTTTAATACACACTATGACAAACGAACAGATTAAACAAGCGTATGTTACTGGATTAGCCGCTCGTGGTCTTCTGAGACAGATGTACAAGCAAGCTAAAGGTGAGGATCCGGGAAGCTATGGCTTCCGTGATTACAAGGGAGACAAATACTACGAAAAAGGCAAGGGAAACTTCGGTTTAGATATTGCCAAGGACTACGCCGCATATGGGGCTGGTGGAGCTGGTCTTGGAGCTATCATTGGTTCTCTGATTGCTCTGGCTCGACAGAAGAGTCTGGTTTCTGGAGCTTTGGTCGGCGGCGGAGTTGGAGCCGGTATTGGACTTGGACATCGTGGTCTTCGCCATATCCCTGGTTATCGCAATAGCGATTTGAACTTGATTGATAACCTGGTTGTTGACCCCGGTTTGGAAGCCCTTGGAAAACTCAAAGGTGAAGCATAAGAGGTAACGAAATGATTAAATTCTCAGAAAAAGCTCAACGAGGGTTGATTCGATTCCAGCAAATGCAGAAGTCTGCTCTGGTAGGGGTGACTTCTAACATAGGTACAGAAACAGACGGTGGGTGGTCCCCTGAACCTACGGGAGTTAGAACTTCTGGAGACCCCGCACGAACAGTAACAGCGCCAGAAGGCGTTGTTACTCCTAGCGCTCCCGCTACATCTGAAGCTACCTCAGAAGAAGAAAAACCTTGGCTCAGTGACCGGGCTAAAAGTTATCTGGGCTATGCTGGAGCCTCCGCAGGTATGGGCGCCCTTATTGGCTCGTTGATTCAACTTGTCCGGGGTAAGAACATTTTCAGTGGAGCTCTTGTTGGCGCTGGAATTGGTGGGGGTCTTGGAGCCGCTCACAGATATGGTCTGGAAGCTAGTGAGGATTACGCCAAAGATAACTCTTTGGAAAAGCATTTGTTCCAACCTATGTGGGATAAAATTGATTCCTGGTCCAGTGGAACTAACGCCTAAAGTTTCATTTACTTTCCCAAATTAGTTTCTACTGCCAGTATATGCGTAGTAGAAACTAATTGTTTATATAGACTTAAACGCCTTAATATACTAACATGAAAAAGCAATCTGGTTCTTTAACTCCTTTTATTGCCCTTCCCGCTATTGGAGCCGCCGCTGGCGGAGCCTATTATCTTAGTAAACACTACGGAGATGAAAGCGATATTGACCAAAAGGAAAGAGCGAAAAGATTACTTCGTTGTTTGGTATTGGGTGGGGTATCCGGTTTAGGTGGGGCTACAGCTTATACCGGAGGAAAAATGGTCTATGATAACCTGCTCAAGAGCAGTAGCGCGAAGCGTTTGCTACCCCTCTTATTAAAAAAAAAGAGTAGCGTAAGCCATGTTAAGAAAGCGGCCGGTAAACATCTTCTTGTACAACTTCTAAAAAAGGCTGACTACGAACAAATCCCAGAGTATGATGGAAATATCAATACCAATTACTTAATTGGCGGTGGTATTGGTTTGTTAGGTGGTCTGGGATTATATCATCTTCTTAGTGATGAGAAAAAGCGTAGTTTGGGTGGATACTTGTCAGCGGGTCTAACTGGAGCCACTACGGGTGGTATTGCTTCGGGTCTGTATAATCAAACACAGCACGGGAAACTGTTTGATGAGAAGCACCCTGAGGCAGGAAAATACTTTGTGCCTAAGGATCCTGCTCATCCATTGCCACCACCTAAAAATCCCGCAGAATCTTGGAGGGAAACAACTTTAAATGGGAGAGAAGGATATGTGAGCGATAATCCTACTGAGATGAAACTCTTTAAGGATCCTAATCCTGATTACGTAGCTCCGGGAAGTGGGAGTACTGCCCCCAGCTCAAAAGAAGAAACTGCACCAGGTCCAACAGGCTATACTATGCTGGATTATCCTATAGCAATGACAGAACCTGTATGGGGACTCCCAGTAAACGTCTATGAAAATATATCCGATGCAGCTAACGGAACTAAAACACCAAGTGAAGCCGCTGGTAAAACTCTGGCTAACTACTTAGCCGCCATAAGTACCGCTGCAGGTATAAGCGGGGCTGGTGGCGTAACAGCCGCTGGTTTATACGAAGGGGGTAGACGTGGTGTTAGATATCTTAAGAAGGATAAACCTCTAGCATTAGATAAGTTTAATAGAGCTAATGCCCTAGCGGGAACCCGCGAAATGCGACCTTGGAACTTGGGCATACCAAAAAACTGGCGTAAGAAGCCTATAATTTCTGGACTAGAATTTGCTTTTTTAGACCCTGTGGTATCCTCTACACGAGCTGGATGGAATGCAGGAATTAATGCCGTAAATCGAGTAAATCAGGATAGGCTGTCTTCTGCAGAAATGCAACTATTTACAAATCCCTCCAGTGGTGAACAATTAAAAACGTTATTAGAAAACTGGGATTCTCCTAGTTTCGGGACAGATTTTAAGGAATATAACAACAGACTAGATCCGGCACATCAATTTAACCCGTCCCCAGATACTGAAAAATTAGATTGGACCAAAGGTAATCGCTTCGCCAATAAATCCGATTTTATAATCAATGGTACGCATAACACTCAGTTGGCGGACGCCTATAACAGACTTTTGGCGGCTAAACAATTAGCTAAAAATGCTCCCAGTGGTTCTAACTTGTTTGTAAATGATCTTGCGAAAGCACAAGCAAATTTTGACACGATGGCATCTGCGTTTACGTATGGGCAACTTGGAATGCCCGATACGGAACTGACTGAATGGAAATATCGTCCAAATACAGAATATTCCGGCGTACTTGGAGCAGCAAAAGAGTGGGCGAATAGAAATACGTGGGATCCAGCAGAGGTGGACTCGAAACTAGCTAAAGTACATAAATACTGGCAAAATATGCCAGAGAATATCGTAGAAGAATATGCGGATTATACTTTAGAAAGACCAATCCAAGCGCTAACGGCTTCTAATGAAGTTTATGGGAGAGAGCGTGCGATAGCAGAACAAGCGTTTGAAGCAGCAAAACAGGCATACACTAATGCAAAAGGCGCAACTTACGCAAATGATGCGGCAAAAAGACAGGCGCTATCTCAGGCACGGGTTGCCGTTATAGAAGCTAGAGACTACTTAGATAAATTGAATGAAGGATTTAAGAGTAATCCAAGGACTTCTTATCACAACTCTAAATTTGACACTATTACGGATAATCAAGCGCTTATGGATAATTATGAGTTGTATAAACGAGGTGTACTCTCTAAGCAAGAATATACCAAACGATATAACGACTTTATGGATAATCGAGTAAATACCTTGGCGCAACAGTACCGTGATCAGCTCCAAAGCACAAGTACGCCCCTTACAGATAATCAAATATACGATTATATTAGTCGCAATGACACTATTCCAAAAGCTGTTCGATCGCATGCCGCTCGTAAAATAAAAGGATTTAGGAGTAAGTTACTCAATCTGTATAAAGCAATTACAAGACAAGGCTCTCCTGATTTAAGTTCTATAATTAATAACGCAGGTGGACCTCCGCCACTGCCCACATTGACTCCGGCTTTGTATAGCAGCATTAAGCGAGAATACCGAACATGGCTGGCTTCTAACCCAGGAGGCACGCCTGAAAAATTCCTAGCTGACGTTAGTAAAGCCGACTGGTTGGACAATAATCTCCCAGGAGATACCTTAAAAGCCGATGCTAGAAGATGGTTAGAAGCAGATTTCTCATCCGCAGGTACAAATACATCCCCGACGCCCACCCCAACATCAACACCA
>CACZRW010000205.1 GCA_902783675.1 uncultured Pseudomonadota bacterium
GAATGCAGTACTTTTGTGGCAATTTAAACATTATACCTAACACAAGACAACAATGATAAAAAAGAATTTACTCTTTTCTGTGTTGCTCCTGCTCATAGGAGTGTGCAGTATTCAGGCTCAAGAATTTACCAAGTGGAAAATCGTGGAAGACCCTGCCTCGCTGAAAGCCGACGATGTGGTGGTCGTAGTGGATTTGACATCCTCAACTGCCATGACGAACAATCCGAAGTACGAAGAAAACAACACCGTCAGTAAGGAGTCGCCTTCTGCCGCAAAGGTGACACTGAAGGAAGAGTTGGACCGCATCAGCAGTGAAGTGGCCGACACCATCGTATGGACGATGAAACGTCCTAGTGACACCCAATACTCGTTGTATTTCCTGAACGAGGAAAGCAAGACGCGGTATCTGTTCAATTCTGACCAGAACCTGCGTGTGGGCTTTGTCAGCGAAGATAATGCATCGAAAAGGAATTTCGATATAGACAAAGGACTGTTTCACATGAAGATACAGACCGACGAGAATATCTATACAGACTACCACGTCGGTATGAAGGCTGCCAGTGGCATCATGGCCATGATGGGTGGCAACACGTGGGAACTGGCGGCAGATGCAGAAGGTGAAGTCAGCAGCGACATTGCCGCCACGAAGATGGCTTTTTTCAAGAAGGTGGTGACCTCGTTACCCGACCCGACGCTGACTTTCCCGAAGCACGACTACGAGGCAGATGTCCGGCATGCTGGTGATTTCGAATCTCCTGTGGCTACCGTTGCAGAGGGTGGTGACATTATTTATTATAGTGGGAATACTGACCTGGCCGAGGTGGATGATAAAACAGGTGCTGTGACGCTGAAAAAGCGTGGCACAGTTCGCATCTATGCCTATGTGAAGGCAACAGCCACTTGCGATGATTACCTGACGAGTTATGTGTTACGCATCGACGACAGCGAGGGTGCTGGCGGACGAAATAATCCCTTCACTGTAGCTGAGGCCATTGCCTATGCGAAGGAAGACCATGCTGAGGAGGCTGCCAACGGTGTCTGTTACTTCGTTAAGGGCATTGTGTCGAGTGTTGGCGGAGCTATGGCCGGCATGGAAGGCATGGAGGACATGATGGAGATGATGTCTGGCATGATGGAAGGCATGGAAGGTATGGAAGGCTTCGACATGAGCTCGATGCTGTCTATGTTCATGGGTGAGCAGGAACCGGGCACCGTGACATACGCCATCAGTGCCAACGGCGTGGACCGCGACTCGCTGTCGATCATTAACGGACGCGGACTACAGCTTGTCGACATCACCGAAGACTCGCTCAGCGTTGGCGACGAGGTGACAGTGTACGGCCCGTTGGAGTATTCTGAGGACAACGACATGATGTCAATGATGGGCGGCATGGGTGGCAATGGTAACAATCAGGAAAAGAAGAAGTCCGTGAAGATGCCGCGTGTCAACTATATGCAAGAGCACGAACGCAATCTCATCACCAAGGATATCATCCTGTATTTCCAGCAGACAAAAGCCCCTGATGACCTCTATCGTATCACCAAGACGTTTGGTGGCACGCAGATTAAGGCAGAGACTACATTGAATCCCAGCGACAAGGAAGTGGCCGACTGGGTGGTGAACGGTACTGACAGCCTGCTGACTCCCAAGAAGGAGGGCATCATCACTATTACTGTAAAGGCTCCCGTATTGCTGGCCAAAGGTGACACCATTAAGATGCGGCGTAAGTTCATCGTCGACGTGAGAGACCGTGAACTGCCTGCTGCTGGCTCTATGGTGGGCAACTATGAATTGGTGACCAATGCCAGTCAGTTGTCTTCCGGTGACAAGCTGATTATCGTAGCCACTATCGACGAAAAGAGCAAGGTATTGGTTAAAAGTAGCGGTTCGAGTGGCGGCATGATGGGTATGTTCGGTGGTGGCAGTAATGCCAAGAATATCACCATCAACGATGACGGCAAGATAACAGAGATACCCGATGATACGCAGTTGTTGACACTGGAAAAGGATGGTGATAAATGGCGTCTGCAGACGGGAAAGACGGCTGACGGCAATATGACATATCTATACATTTCTGATACAGACGGTGGTGGCAACAGCATGATTCCCGGCATGGGTAGCAGCGGTGCCTCGCTGAAGACAGGTACGTATACGGCCATTGGTGACAGTTGTCAGGTGGCGTTCACTTTCTTGCCGGAGAAGAACGATAGTGTGAAGATGCAGTTTAACTTTGCCGACCGCGAGAAAGACGGCAATCCAGTCAAAGCCAAGAACGTCATCCGTTATGAGAAAGGTACGATGTCAACCTCGTTCGGTGGCTACGAACCCGATAACGACAAAGCCACGCTGCCCCGCCTGTATAAAATGATACAGGCCGACCAGTATGATGTTACAATCACAGACGCTTTGTGGGCTACGATAGTCAGTTTCTACGACGTTACCCTGCCCACAGGTGTGACGGGTTATGTGGCGACTGTAGTGGACAATAACACCGTGACGCTGGAAGAGGTGACCAGTCTGAAAGGTGGCGAGCCTTATTTGCTCAAGAGCGAGGCTGCCGGTGACTATACGCTGAGCAGGGCTGCAGAAACTGTTGCAGAGCCTGCCAAGAACCTCCTAGAGGTTAGTGACAATGGTACAGACAATGGCGTTTATGTGCTGGCCAACGGTAGTCAGGGACCGGCCTTCTACAAATGGATGGGTGGCAAACTGGGCGCAGGACGTGTTTATCTGCCCGCACCTTCAGGTACTTCCGGAGCTCCTGCATTCCTTTCCTTTGCCTTTGGTGATGTGACAGAAGTTAGAGGTGTCAAAGACGTCAGCGCAGATAATGCCGATAGATGGTACGACCTACAGGGACGTCGCGTGACTAAGCCCTCCAATGGACTGTATATTGTGAATGGCAAGACCGTTCTCGTTAAATGACGCAATTGCCAAATCGACAAAATTAATTGTTACTATTAAAATCGAGATTCAATGATGAAAAAAGAATATATACAGCCCCAAATGGAGGTCATAGAGTTAAAAGCCAAGCAGTTGTTGACAGCATCCCAGTTCTTGTACGAAGATTCTGTGGACGATTTCGACATACTGCTGGCTCCTGAGATGTCCTTCGAATAGCTTATACTAATTCCTGAATACCAAGCCGTTGCCGAAGTCGTCGATGATGATGGGCTTGTCGCGGTCGATTTCATCGGCAAGGAGCTTTTTGGAGAGGTCGTTGAGCACGAACTGCTGGATGGCACGTTTGACGGGACGGGCACCGAAGTCGGGGTCGTAACCCTCCTCTGCCAGGAAGGC
>CACZRW010000206.1 GCA_902783675.1 uncultured Pseudomonadota bacterium
CTCTACATAGTTCTTCTCCACGCCAATAGCATTCCCACAAATAACACCTGCCCAAAGCTGTGCGTCAACATGCCCCCGTTCCGCCGCTTTAAGAAACCATTTTAATGCCTCAGAGCCGTTCTTATCTACTCCTTTCCCATTCAAATACAAGAGTGCAAGATTATACTGCGCGTCAACGCATCCTTGCTCCGCCATTAAAGTAATATTCGACAAAGCACCTGCATGTCCCTGTTCGGAAGCCTTTACGTACCACTTCACAGCTTCGACATCATTCTTACCAACGCCTCGTCCATTTTCATATATCCAGCCCGCACCGAACTGCGCATTATCATTCCCTTGTTCTGCCGCCTTGCGAAACCACACCAAGGC
Source organism: uncultured Pseudomonadota bacterium (assembly GCA_902783675.1). Lineage (GTDB taxonomy): Bacteria > Pseudomonadota > Alphaproteobacteria > CACZRW01 > CACZRW01 > CACZRW01. The sequence goes on from CACZRW010000206.1 coordinate 370, forward strand.
TTCACGGTCATCCTGTTTTACTCCCTCGCCATTTGCATACATCCAACCAAGATTGTTCTGCGCCAAAGCATATTCAAGTTCAGCTGCTTTGCGATACCACTTCACCGCCTCAACATCATCTTTTGCAACACCGCGTCCATTTCCATACGCCCATCCAATGTTATACAACGCATTGGCATCTCCATGATCGGCAGCTCTGCGATACCACTACATCGCCTCGCCGTCATCCTGTGGCACGCCATCACCTGTCAGATAAAGCCATCCAAGTTTATTCTGATCCTCAACATTACCTTGGTCTGCACTCTTGATGCATTCTTGCAGTGAAAACAATATCTGCGAAAACGATTCATAAGATCCTTTTGCTGCCCGTTGAATATTAAACTCGGGCGTCCTATCTGGGTGTAACGAATAAAATGTTCGCGCCGATCTCAAGTACAAAGGCATTACAGCATTGCATCCATGTCCAACTGCATACTCGTACCATTCCATTGCCGCTCCTATGTCCTTTTCTTCGGCATCGACTAATCCAAACTCATATATGTGCGCGATTGCAACGTCTGACATTGGGATTTCATCAATCCCCACTCGGTCAAATAGTTTCTTGGCCTTGACATAACTCTGCTTGACGCTTTCCCCATATTCATACATCCTACCCAGCATATATAGAGAGGGGGCACATTTCTGCTTTGCGGATTTTCCAAACCACCTTGCCGCGAGCTCCTTGTTCATTGCGACAGGATGAGCATAATATGTCATTCCAATCTGGAACTGCAGATATGGATTCTCAACCTTTATCTCCGGGAGATTGCTGACACTCTTATCGTTGTTGACAATGGCCTTGGCGATTTGCCTTTCTTTCTCCATCTCCCCCACAACGTGCTTCTCGGCCTCACTTATCATATAGAGCGCTTTCGTCCAGTCGATACGCATAATATCATCATACAACTTATCCCGAAACAATCTTGAGTGGAATTGCTCACTTCCGCCTTTTACTTGGGCGTCATCAACTCGATTGATTTTATCCCAGAACTTTTCTTCATCAAGTTTCTTATGTTCATTAGCAAGCTTAACAGCACCTTCTGTCCATATGTTCTCAAGGCAAACGCGCGCTTCGTCATGTCCTTGATTTGCAGCCTTGCTATACCATTTGGTTGCCTCTGCCTGATTTTTCTCGCATCCATACCCATTTGTAAAACAACACCCAAGAATGTATTGAATGACAGCCGAGTTCTGGTCTGACTTTTGCGCTAAAGTAAAAGCTTTTAAGTAGTCGCTACAGTTGTAGGCTTCAATTGCCCGCCTGGTGTTCGTCTGAACCTCAAGCTTTTCCGCACATTCCTTACAACAATTGCCTTCATCCGAGAAGTGGCTCGCGCACAAGTGGTCTCTTCCACATATCTTGCACTTGAACGTTTCATCAACTCGGTTGTGCCTACCACAGACAGGACAATCCACCATAACAGGAACAGATGAAGGCTTCGTCTCCATGCCGGATATCAGCACCTGCACCGCTCCACGTCCATCGGACTCAGGGGTCTGCCGCACTGTAATCCCCGCGCTCTCTGCGATACACCACATCTTCTTTCGCACTGCCTCTCGCAAGGAATCATTGAACGCCAATTCGACGTTGTCTTTCTTGGATTGACGCAAAAGCTCCAACATCCCCAGCGTAAAAAGCCCATGTTTGCGGGATTCGATTTCCAACGCATGCTCAAATTTGCTACACGACCGAAGAACGTAGAACGAGCCTGTGGCATC
>CACZRW010000207.1 GCA_902783675.1 uncultured Pseudomonadota bacterium
CGCAGCCGCCTGGCGTTCCTTCTCTTCGCGAGAGAATTTGTATAGTGCTCCACGGCCTCCTGCTCCGAGACCCCGTAGTAACTGAAGAACATCTCGTCCGACACCTCGGTGGAGTCGGTCTTGAAAGCGAACACATCGGGGATGTTCCTGGCGAGGAAGCGCTCCAGCTGCTTGACGTTGATGAACTTGGTGGTGTCAGAGATGATCTTCGAAAGGAACTTCTCGTACTGCTGGTATCCCTTCAGCTGGGCCCTGCGGTAGTCGCGCCCGGTGATCACGACGGGCTCCAGCCTGGTGGAGTCCCCGAGGATGAACATGTCGGGATAGAACCGCAGCTGCCAGGCGCCGTCCTGCATGTCCTTGGGGACAACCACCTGGAAGTTGAGGTCGATCTTGCCCCGGCGCTCCGCAATGTTGCGGAAGCGGGCGGTGACGATGGCGGCCTGCAGGACGTCCGTGGCGACCATCTCGCCGGACTCCTCGTCCCGGATTGCCTTCATGATGAGGACGTCCTTGCCCGACTCGTCCTTGACGACGACGGTGTCGCTCTTGCTCTGACGGAACTCAAGTTCGGGGATGTCGCTCTCCTGGGGGAGGACGAGCTGCGCGCTGAGCTGCTTCTCCTGCACGTTGCGGATCTTGCTGGGACCGCCGCAGGAAAGGACGGAAACCCCGGCCAGGAGCACTCCGGCCAAGACGAGAGAGTAGGCGTGTCCGATCTTTCTCATATCCTTTCCCTCCATCAGAACACGAAAATCAGGGATATGAAGACGTCATCGGGCAGGATGAAGAACTTCCTGCCCTGGTCGACGACCGAACCGCAGTTGGTGCAGCGGTAGGTCCGATAGGCCGTCTGGCCTCCCCACAGCCCGGCGCCGAACTCGATGTTCCAGTTCCGGGAGAGGATGTGCGTGTAGCCCGCACCGATACCGACGCCAAAGGCGTCGCCCTCCTCCGCCGTATGGTGGAAAAGACCGCCACGGTTGTACTCCATGTACTGGCCCCTGGCGTATCCCCACCAGCCGGAGTAGATGTACCACGGCCACCAGCGGATGCCGAGGTTGTAGGCCTGCTTGCGGTTCTCGAACTGGCGTTCGTCGTCGCCGGCCCAATCCGTGAAGCGGTCCTCCGGATCGCCCTTGCGGAACGTCCAGTTGTTGTAGCGCATGCCGGCGTGCAGGGAAAAGTGCTGTGCGACAGCCACGCCCGCCTCAAGGTTGGCCGTGCCGAGGTTCGCCCACTCTACGAAATTGGTCGAGACAGAATAACGCTGAGCCGATGCCGTCGCGCACATGCCGAAAAGGACGGCCGAAAAGGACAGGGCGAATGTTAAAAATCTCATTTCTATCAAAAAGTTTCGTCTCTCCTGGGGAGAGAACCGTTACTGGCGGCAAATATAAGGGATTTCCGAAAAAATAAAAAAACTTTCGGAACAAATTAAAACGTCTACACCAAAATTCTAAGACAAATTATACAAAACGGCTTGACATCTAGCCTTTCCCTCCCGAACAGAATTCCCGACGCGTCAGTCGGCAATTCTGTTTTTCCTCCTGCAAGCAAAGGCCCTGGCGTGCCTTTGCGGGAAATAATAATCAAGAATTCATCATATACATCCATGAGAATCCATCTGGAAAAACCACCTTAACAGACACTGAAAATTTCTCTCCCAAAATGTCAAAATTCTTAGACTATCAAGAGAAATTCACTATCTTTGTAACTGAAGACAACAAGAAATTAGACAACCATAAAACCATCAGACAACCATGTTTCCTGACTATCAGAACAACGGTGCCTCCCAGCAGGGAGGCGGAAGAAGGGGCGGCTTCCAGCGCCAGCCCAAGGAAGACCCGGTGAACAGCGTGACCCTGTGCGGCATCGTGCGTTCCCGCTCCCGCGACAACGTGATCAAGGTGATCACCTGGCCCGACGGCGGCGGCGTCATCCACTTCAACCTCGAAGTGGACACCCCCGAGGGCAACGACCAGTACGGCCGGCCCCGCGTGTCGAAGGGCTGGTACAACGTCAACATGAAGACGAACAACGGGAAGAAGCCCATCACGCTCAACGACCTTCGCTCCATCCTCCCCGGGATGAAGATCCTCATCCGGGGCAAACTCAAGAACGAGAAGTACCCGATCCGCGAACTCAACAAGGAGATCCCGATCACGGTCGTGGACGCCTACTACTTCGAGATGAAGGAGAGCGAGCTCCAGCAGTACGGTCCCCAGCAGCCCCCGCAGGGCGGCTTCTACGGCCAGGGCGCGCCCGCACCCCAGCAGGGTTGGGGACAGCAGGGCGGATACCCCGCTCAGCAGGGCGGCTATCCCGCCCCCGGTCCTCAGTACGTCCCCCAGCCGTCCCCGTACGGTCCGCAGGGATACCAGGCCCCCCAGCAGGGCGCATATCCTCCTCCGGCACCCGCGCAGGGAGCCCCGGCCGGCTATCCAGCACAGCAGCAGGGCTCGGCCTACGGCCCCGGCTACGGCCAGCAGCCCCCGCAGGGCGGATACCAGCAACAGCCTCCCCAGGGCGGCTACCAGCAGCAGCCTCCGCAGCCGCAGGCGGCACCGGGCCAGCCGGCGCCTCCCTACTACCGGCCGCCCCAGCAGGGCGCTCCCGCGCCCCAGAACGCACCGGCCCCCCAGGCGGCCCAAGGAGCACAAGGCGGTCCTGCAGTGCTTGAGGACCTGCCTCCTGATATCCCCGACGGTGCACCCGTCCGTGACATCAACCTCGGTTAAACAGCAACACAATGTTCGTACTCCGTAAGAACCCGGCCATCCTCGAATCCGCCGAGAAGGCCGCCGAACAGATCCAGTATGCAAGGCAACGTCTCGCAGACGGATCCTGCGGCCTGGTCTTCGAACCCGGTGAACACCGGTACTTCCTCGGCGGCAAGGAGCTGCGCAGCGTCTCGTCCATCGTGAGCCACTTCGCTCCGGTGGACACGCTCGCGCTGGCACGCAGAGCCTCCGTCAATCCCAACCATCAGTACTTCGGGAGAAGTCCCGAGGAAATCATGGAGCTGTGGGCACTCAAGCGCGACAACGCGGCGGCGGCCGGGACGCGGGTACACGCGTTCGCGGAGGCCTGCTGCGACTTCCTCCTCGGAAAGGAGGAGGAGATGGAGCCGCGCTTCCGCGAGATGCTCACCGAGGACGGCCTCGTGGCCACAGAGCCGAAGGACGTCGCCGTCGCCCGCTGGTGGGCTGACATCGACTGGAACCGCTATGCGTTCGTCGCGAAGGAGACGCGGATCGCCAACCCCGTGCTCCGCTATGCGGGCACCTTCGACACCCTCCTATACGACCGGTACCTGCTTGGCTACGCCCAAAAGGACTACAAAACCAATGAAGACCTCAACAAGTGGTACGGCGACAAGCTCCTGCCCCCGCTGAACAACATCAAGGCGAACGACATCGGCAAGTACACAGTCCAGCAGACCCTGTACACCATCACCCTCCGTCAACTCGGACTCAATGTCGTGTCGAACGACCTCGTCTGGCTGAAGGAGAATGAATACGAAGAAAAGGGGCTGGAATTACGCTACGACAGGATCGTGGCCTACGCGGTCGACAAACTC
>CACZRW010000208.1 GCA_902783675.1 uncultured Pseudomonadota bacterium
AGAACGTGCCACTTGTCGGCCTTCTGCTCCTCCACCTTGTAGAAGAAACGGGGTACGTGCATCATCACGTCACCCTGTGTGCCGTCAAGGGCTGCTGCTGATCCGTCACCGGCAAAGACGGTTGAATCATCATCTGCAAGCTGACAGATGACACGCTCGCCGGTCTCCTGCTGCTTGGCGAGGTAGCGGTGTGAGTGATTGCGGATATACTGTATCACCTCGCCGTTGATATCGCCTGTAACGATTGTTGCAGGGTCGGTCTTGGTGAAGTCCAGGTAAATCTCATTTGTCATATTCTCGGAGGCGATGGTGTTGAACTCATCCACCAGCTCGTTTGTTTTGCCGACCATCTTGTTGAGGTCGTCCGCAGCCAGGCTATCTCCCGGCACAAAGGTCAATTCAAGTTTATCCATTTGTTTTGTTATTTAAGTTTGTCATTACCGTTCAACAACGAGAGGTCGTTGTAGTAATCCGAAAGGGTGAAGTACTGCAACTGGGTGTAACCCAACAGCCACAGTTTCATATCATCCCCGTGTATGGGATTGTGGAAGGTGACGGGCATGGTGTTCTCACGCTCGTCTTCCGGGGTCGAGAGGGTGAATGAACCCAGCCAGCCCTCATCGGCGTTGCCCGTCCAGTCTATCTCGGACATCAGCAGACCGTTCTCCAGGCCGTATATCTCGTACTTGGTCTGCATATCATGGCTGTCGGCATTACGCACGAAAGCCACCACACGACAGAACGGGAGGCGGTTCATATGGTCTTTCAACTCCTGTGTACGCACGAAGGTGCGGCAGGTGATATGATGCTGGAATCCGTTGCTGAACGTACCCTGCACCATCTGGTAACCTGCGTCATAGGAGTTGCGTTTACCCTGATAGCGCACGGCATACCGGCCCGATTTCAGCGAGAGGCCATTACATATGTTCGCGTATATGTTGTACCACTCAATATCATCCTTCGCCATAAGGAACAGGTCGGCCTCTATATGGGCGTTGAACTGCCCGCAACGGGCGAGGTTCTGATTCCTCGTTAGTTTACTGCATGAATTATACATATTGATCTGTTTTGGTTGTTAATCCCCTATTGCTATGAATTTAGGCCGTGAGGCACGTATGGGAGGTTGGTTACAGTTGCAGTCGCACTGACAGGCAGTCACCCAACGCCAATACTTCACGGCATCGGCGAGGTGCTGGCGGCCTATCTTCTCGCTATCCTTGCTGACGGCGGCTATTGACTGCGCACTGGCAGCCACGCTGTCGTCACCGTCCTTAACGACCACTCCGTAGGGTGTTACCTGTAACGGATGCGTGCGGATGAAACGGGCGAATACAAGATAACTCTCGGCAGCTATCAGACCGGCGAAACGCTGCGTCTGTCCGGCATCGTCCGTCCACGTACCGCCGTTAAGCAGCATCTTCTCGGCATCAGTCAGCTCCGTATGCTCGTCACGGTTTGCCAGGCGGTCGTATTCCTCAACGCCGAGCATCTTGACGATATCCAGTTCCTCCGTTTCCCGGATGAATATCTCTACGCGGTTCTTCTGCGTATTTAGCGCAATCTCGCGGTACTTGCGAATATCCTCTACCGTTATAATCATTGCTGTATGCCTTGTAAGAGTTCCTCAATATCTTCATCCTCCAGTCCGAATATCTTACCCAGCACTACACGCTTGGCCTTCTCGCTCTTGCTCTCGTCAAACAGCACTTCAAGCACCTTATCCGTGCGGTCACCCAGCTTCTCGGCCAGTGTTTCCGTCACGTCGTAGCGTTTCGGCAGTATGCTGTAATCTTCATCAGGATTTATCGTTGCGATACCTGCGAAGTACTGGAACACTTCGTGCATCACGCGCTCCAGAGCCAGGCGTTCACTCTCGGTCTGTGAGTTGTAGTAGTCGTATGCCTCACGCATTGCGGTCGCACCGAAGTTTGAGCCTACGTCCTTTGCACGCAGGATAGGCGGCTGGCAGAAGGCTGCACCGATACGGTCAGGCACTTTATTGTCGGACTGCTTGAACTTCTGGTCGGTGTTGTTCGTCTCCCAGGGCTTGAACTCCGGCGCTTCGTCGCCGTCCTCGAGGTTTACATAGAGTATCTTCGCTGCCTGTGTGTCGTGCTGAAAGGCGGTAAGCTCTTTCTTGCGCTCGTCAGACTGTTCCTTGCTGTTCGCGCCGTTGCAGTGGTCTATAAACATACCTGACGGCTGGTAGCCGTTACGTATGTTGCGGTAGGATAGGTTACTCAAACCTTCCTCGGCTGACATATCCGTGATTGCGCTGTCATAGACAGGCAGAGGGTATGACTTCGGGCCTCGGCGCGAGAAGTAGAATATCTGTCCGTTCCAGGCCTCCCAGCCTCCGGCTTTCTCAACCTCCTGGCTGATTGTGCTGTGGTCGGGATCAAAAAGGTCAAACCAGACGATATCCTGTGAACGGAAACGGCGCAGGTTGGTGTAACGCCTGCCCCAGTCCTTATGTAATGCGATACGGTGGAACTCGTAATTGTCGTCAAGCTCCTCAAAACGCAGCCACTCAAAAGGCACGTGCGACACGCTGGTTATCTCATACAGCGCGTTCCAGTTGACGTGCAGGGCGAATCCTCCGAACTGTGCATAGTCGTTGGCAACGGCGTTCAGGACGTCATCAGCCCTGTCGCCGCGCTCATTGACGATAGCCTTAAAGAACTCACGCTGACGGAATCCGCGACCAAACAGAAAGCGTCCGTACTGCTCCACGCACGCGCCGCCGGTGATAGATGCACCGACCACCTCCTGCAGTTTCTGCGGGTAGTCGTTCTGATCTCCGTAAACCTGTATGTGGTATATCCTGTCGTTACGTGTGCGTAACTGCTTTTCCGTTTTCAGCGCTTCGAGTTTCATCGCGTTTACTTCCTTCTGTTACGGGGGTTCTTTTTCAGGGGTGCTGCACTCTGCTCGGCCTCAATGCCGGAGCGTATTGCCAGTTCCTCCCAGTTGGGCGGGAGCTTATAGAACAGCTTGGCGCACTCCGGGTGTGTACGTAGGTGGTACAGGGCCAGTTCATCGGTTATATTCAGTTGTGTGACCGTTTTCTTCGGGTCGCCGTGCGGATCGATGAGCAACGCTCCGGCGCGTAGGTCAAACTTCTTGTCTTGCATAGCTTTCAATGTTTTAGTGTCGGTTCTCATAATTAGGATAAAGGCATCAAACCAGCAATCGCCACAACTCTTATTGAGCTTGGTATGGTAGATGCTTACGTAAAGACGTTCCGTAGTATTGCGGAAGTCCGTATCGGAAGATATCAGTTCGCGCACCTCGGCGGAACTGATACCCTGATACTTGGATTTGTACTCGTCAATCGTCATCATAGACGTGCGAGGGTTTAGGATGCGGCGCAAAGGGCCTCAATCATTGTCAATGTTGCGGCAAGCGAGTTGGTGTACACGCTCTTGGGGATTTCGCTCTCGTAAGCACCCTCCTCGCTGCCGAGGGTGATAGCGTAAGCTACACCGTCGTTGTCAGCAGAGTTATGCTCGATGGCAGTTGCCACAAGGCCGTTCTCTGCACCCAGCAGCTCAACGGTAGTCGGCTCATCGTTCTGGTCGCGGTTGATGATGATAGCAACGTAACGGCCGTTAGCCATCTTGTTGATGTCATCCTTCAACGTCTGTGTGCGGTCAAAGGCACGCATGATGATCTGATGAGCAAAGCTGCTGTTGTATGTACCTTTCTGCAGGTTGCTGCTTGCCTCAAACGCCTTCTCGTGAGAGGTGAACTTGCTGGCCTTGGTTGCGCCTGCGAGTGTGATTGCGCTGATAACA
>CACZRW010000209.1 GCA_902783675.1 uncultured Pseudomonadota bacterium
GAGCAAGTATCGTATATATCTAAAGGATATTAAAATCACGAAAGCAGGTACAGTTTATACCTATTCCGCTTACTCGACGAGTTGCTGCGCAACGAATGTAACGCTGAGTCACAATAGTCCGGAGAACGGAACAATTGTATTCGGTAAGACGAAAGTGCCGACTTGCGGCGATAAAGAAGTTTCGCTGACGATCACTCCGGCTACGGGTTATCAATTACATTCGTATGAGGTCGCAACCGGAAGCGGTAAGGTAGCGACGAAGAGTGTCAGTCCGGCTATTTTGTTGGATAACAACAGCAGTGCGGCGCAAAACATCACACTGACCTTCGCCGATGAGGCTAACGGTGCTTACGATGTGACGGCAAGCTTTAGCAAAATGGCACCGACTGCATGGGCTTGGACCTACAAGAGTGAAGCAATACCGAATCCGATTAACTTGTATGTAGGACAAACAGCTACATTAAATGCGACCTACACACCAAGTGGTTTGCTGAATTCGGAACAAAATTACAATGTAACTAAATCGGCTAACTTAACGCAGACCTCCAAGACCTATGCGACACCGGATATCCACTACACGTTCCGGGCTGATGCGACAATGGATGATGGAACAGTAACGTTAACGAACCTGATTAATTCTTCGTTAACAATTACCGTTCATGTACATGTTGATCCTTTACCGCTGACGCATTTCGAGGATTTGGTTCACGGCAAAGCGTTTGCGGACGTAGAAGCAACGCTTGTGGACAATGCATTAAGTGCGACGAAGACCACGCCGACGAGCGACGATTGGGCAACGCCTAATGCGAACACGTGTGAGGAGAACCACCTGCACTTGGTTGGCTGGATACGCAAAGACTGGCCGGCATTGGTAGCTTATCTGGCCGGCACAGGCGATGCTCCGACTACGACGGCGATTGTCGGCGCGGGCAATGATGGCTCGGGTAACGCGTACTTCCTCTCGCCGGGCGCAAGTATCAATGTACAGACGTTCAATGACGTGACATTCTACGCCGTTTGGGCAGAAATCAAATAACAGAAAGGAAACGAGATTATGAAGACAGTTTTTAATACGAAAATCAATCAAGTTATGAAAAACTATATGAAATTTATCTGCGCTATCCTGATGTTATTAGGAACGAGTGCGCACGCGTGGGGAGCACTAACGTTTACAGCAACACCAAGTAGTAAAAATATTGAGATTTCAGAGGCAACGGATAGTTATTTTGATGTTGAAATATCTGTGTCCGGAACGCTTCAGCAACTAACAGATGATGAAGGCAATAAGTATTATATTAATGCCATATTAGATAATTGGGGCGATGATGAGAATTATACTTTAGAGTGTTCCTTTGATACGGAAAGAGTTACGTACATTAAAGACGACGATAGTGGTACATTGCGTGTCTGGTATACTATTATGTCGCAAGGGACCTATTCGTTTAACATATACATATATGCGAAAGAAAAAGGGGAGGCGATGACATATACTACAGTTCCCGTTACGATTACATGGGACTGCAATGAGCCGACGTTGACGCTTGGTTCCAGCTCTACAACCATGAATTTTGGCGACAACAGCAATACGTTTACTGTCACCAAGACGACAAACAGTACAGGAACAATTACGTGGTCGAGTACGGATGAAAGTGTAGCTACGGTTGCCCAAAACGGTTTCGGCAATGGTGTTGTGACGGTAGTTGGCGCAGGTACTGCTACAATTCAGTGTAAAGTGGATGCCGCAGGAGGAAAGTGTGCAAAGACAGTAGGACATTCTCTGACGGTTAATGCAGTAGCGCCGGTTCTTGCGACGAATGTGTCCGGTAAAGAGTTTGCGGTGAGTGCAGAAACGGCACATGGAGCTACTTTCTCAGGCGGTGTGGTAACCAGCAAAGGTAACGCTTCTATTACGCGCTACGGCTTTGTAATCGGAACGAGTTCAACGGTAGTGGTAGGAGGAACCGGAGCGAACAAACCTGTTATAGGAACCTATTGGTCGGATGATATTGCTTTGAATACCGCGTTTGGTTCCAAAACGGCTACTACCGGATTGACCGCAGGGACAACCTATTATGCTCGGCCGTGGGCATATAACGGAGAACTATACGGTTATGGAACAGCAGTGTCGTTTACTACGCTGAATGAATATGACATTGATTTGGATAAGAATAACAGCGATGATGGTTCTACAGATGGTTTGGCAACCGTTGCGGAAAACGCGACCTCAATAGAGATAGAAGCTCCGACGCGTACGGGATACCATGTAGAGGGTTATTATACGACGGACGCATGTGCGACGAAGGTGGCCACAGATGCCGGCGCATTGCAGGCA
>CACZRW010000210.1 GCA_902783675.1 uncultured Pseudomonadota bacterium
TCGTTGTACTCGGCCTGGATCTTCTCGCGCTCGAGTCCCTGCAGCTTGGCGAGCCTCATGTCGAGAATCGCCTGCGCCTGGATCTCAGAGAGGCCGAACCTTATCATCAGCTTTTCCTTAGCGTCGTTGTATGACGAGCGGATGGTCGCGATGACTTCATCAATGTTGTCGAGCGCGATGATGAGTCCTTCCAGTATGTGTGCTCTGGCCTCGGCCTTTGCGAGGTCGAAGCGGGTGCGCCTGGTGACTACGATCTTCTGGTGCTTCAGATACTCTTCGATGATCTGCTTCAGATTGAGGATCTTCGGCTCGCCGTCCACCAGCGCCAGCATGATCATGCTGATAGATGTCTGCAGCGCCGTATGCTTGTAGAGGCGGTTGAGGATGACATTAGGGTTGACATCCTTCCTGAGCTCTATGACGATGCGCGTGCCCTCGCGGTTCGATTCGTCGCGTATTGCCGAGATGCCTTCGATCTTCTTGTCCTTGACAAGCTCGGCCATCGATTCGATCAGCCTCGCCTTGTTGACCTGGAACGGGATCTCGCTCACGATGATGCGCATGCGCCCGCCCTTATGCTCCTCTATCTCGCAGACCGAGCGCACATTAACCTTGCCCTGTCCGGTCAGATAGGCCTCCCTTGCGGCGCGCCTGCCGAGGATCATTGCTCCTGTAGGGAAGTCAGGCCCTTTGATTATCTTTATGAGATCGTCTATCGGGGCATCTGGCTCATCGATGAGCTTCACGCATGCGTCGATGGTCTCGCCAAGGTTGTGAGGCGGGATCGATGTTGCCATGCCGACCGCGATGCCGTTCGAGCCGTTGATCAGGAGGTTCGGCACTCTCGAAGGGAGTACTTCAGGCTCCTTCTCTTCTCCGTCGTAGTTGTCCGTGAAATCTACGGTGTCCTTCTCTATGTCGCGCACCATCTGGAGCGAGAACGGCGACATCCTCGCCTCGGTGTAGCGCGATGCGGCTGCTCCGTCGCCATCGACCGAGCCGAAGTTGCCGTGGCCGTCTACGAGCGGGTAGCGTGTCGAGAAGTCCTGCGCCATCTTGACCATGGCGTCGTATATGGACGCGTCGCCGTGAGGGTGGTATTTACCCATTACCTCGCCGACGATACGCGCCGATTTCTTGTGAGGCTTGTCAGGCGTGATGCCGAGCGAATGCATGCCGTAGAGTATGCGGCGGTGCACAGGCTTCAGGCCGTCGCGCACGTCAGGAAGAGCACGTCCGACTATGACGCTCATCGCATAGTCGATGTACGAGTTGTTCATCTCGTCGTATATCTCGTGCTCGATTATTGTGCTGTTGTCCTGTATTTCTGCCATTCCGTTTTCCTTTGTTTCCGGCTTTGTATAATGAGTTTCTTTTCTTTAAGAGCCTTCGCCCGGTCTTCGGCCTCGCCCCGGATGGGCGAATAATCTTTCCCGGCTCCGTCATTCTTTGCTCTGCGAAGAAGCTTCCTATATATCCAGATTCTTCACATAACGCGCGTTCTCTTCGATGAAAGCCTTGCGCGGCGGCACCTTGTCGCCCATCAGAGTGGTGAATATCTCATCTGCCGCAGTAGCATCCTCTACCGTGATCTGTATCATCGTACGCTTCTCGTAATCCATAGTAGTCTCCCAGAGCTGGTTGAAGTCCATCTCACCAAGACCTTTATATCTCTGGATCTCTATCTTCTGCTTAGGATTGGCTTTCTGCATCTCGGCAAGAGTCTCATCCTGCTCTTTGTCTGAATATGTATACTTTATGTCGTTACCCTGCTTGTCCCTGAACAGAGGCGGCTGGGCGGCGTACACATATCCGCCTTCGATAAGCGGAGTCATATATCTATAGAAGAAAGTGAGCAGCAGTGTCCTTATATGGGCGCCGTCTACATCAGCATCGGTCATGATTATGATCTTATGATATCTCAGTTTGTCTATATTAAACTCGTCTCCGATACCGCATCCGAATGCAGTTATCATATTCTTGATCTCTTCTGACGCGAGCATCCTGTCCTGACGCGCTTTCTCAACATTAAGGATCTTACCTCTGAGAGGAAGCACTGCCTGGCGCTTACGGTCTCTTCCCTGCTTGGCTGATCCTCCAGCGGAATCTCCCTCTACGAGAAATATCTCTGAGAGCTCAGGGTCTTTTTCAGAACAGTCCGCGAGCTTTCCCGGAAGAGAAAGAGTATCGAGCGCGCCCTTCCTTCTTGTGATCTCTCTGGCTTTTCTTGCAGCTTCACGAGCGCGGCTCGCCTGCATGCATTTGCTCATTATTATCTTGGCCTGATCTGGGTTCTCCTCCATAAAGGCCATGAGATATTCACTTGTGACGCTGTCGACGAACTTACGGATCTCAGGATTTCCAAGCTTGATCTTTGTCTGGCTCTCGAACTGAGGCTCTTCAAGCTTTACTGATACGATAGCAGTAAGTCCTTCTCTGACGTCTTCACCTGAAAGCTGATCTCCTTCTTTCAGGAATTTTGCTTTCTTGCCGTAATCATTGAAGACTCTTGTAAGAGCAGACTTGAATCCCACTTCATGCGTGCCGCCTTCAGTAGTATTGATATTGTTCGCATATGAGAAGATGAGCTCGCTGTAGCGGTCAGTATACTGCATGGCCACTTCAAGCTCGTGTCCTTTCTCCTTAACATCATAATAGATGATGTCTGGGTGGACAGGATCCTTGTTCTCGTTTATATGCTTTACGAATTCCTTGAGCCCGCCTTCATAATGGAAAGATTCTTTTTTCTTCTTTCCCTCTCTCTCGTCAGATAAAGTGATGTTGATACCTTTAGTAAGGAATGCCATCTCTCTAAGACGGTGCTTGAGAGTGTCATAATCAAATTCGAGTTCAGTGAACATAGTAGGATCAGGCCAGAACTGTGTAGTAGATCCGGTCTTCTTTGATTCTCCTACTTCATGAAGAGGCTCTACTGTCTTTCCTCTTTCAAAAGAGATCTCATATATCTTCCCATTTCTTCTTGTCTGGACGATCATCTTCTCTGAAAGAGCATTGACCACAGACGCTCCTACTCCATGAAGTCCTCCTGATACCTTGTATCCCCCGCCGCCGAATTTTCCGCCGGCATGGAGCACTGTATGGATGACTTCAACTGCAGGTTTGTGCATCTTCTTCTGTTCATCTACAGGCATTCCACGTCCGTCATCCTCGACCTGTATAGAATTATCCTTCCTGATCGTTACTTTGATATTCTTACAATAGCCTGCAAGCGCCTCATCCACGCTGTTGTCTACTATCTCATATACCAGATGATGAAGTCCCTGGACTCCAGTAGTACCGATGTACATTCCAGGAGTCTTTCTGACTGCCTCAAGACCCTCCAGCACCTGGATCTGTTCGGCATTGTAATCATCCTGCTTTGTTTTTGCCATGTAAAATTACCCACCTTCTAATGATCAAATTCTTAATCAAATCAAAATAAAAAATCCCATTGGGCATGGGACGCCTTTTTCCATCCCAAAACCCATGGAAATTATATCATAAAAAACGCACTCAGACAAGAAAAATAACCCTTTATAACATTTTTATTTGTGCTGGTGTTAAAAATCTTTAAAATCTTTTATTTAATACCTTAGAATTGAAATTTTTACCATTGGTTATGTGCAGTAAAAATTCAGACTATTCTCCCTTCTTCAACTCTTATGATTTTCGCATCAGGATATGCTCTCATAAGACTGTCGTCTATATCGGTCGTAGTGATAAATATCTGGTTCTCAGA
>CACZRW010000211.1 GCA_902783675.1 uncultured Pseudomonadota bacterium
GCGGCATCTACCACTTTTGTTGCGTGGGGATGTCCGCTTGCGGGCGTCCCCTATTTTTATTGCCAATAAAGAAAGGAGATCATTATGGCAAGTATTAACGGAATTTCATTGAAAAATGTCAAGACTTTTCCAGACCACGAAGGGTGTCGGATCGCCGGCGGCGATGTTTGGTATAACGGGAAGAAGCTTGGCCATTGGCAGCAGGACTATTATTGCGGTCCCGACAATTATGACTTTGACGAGCGCGTTTTGCGAAAAGAAGTCGAGGCTTACAAGCAGTCCGGGTTTGTAGAAGAACAGTATCGAGACGTGGCGGGACTCGACAGTCTGCTTGATGACCTGCTCCATCTGAAGGAAAGGGAGTCGATAGCCAAAAAGTATTTTAAGCAGGGTTATCGCACGGTCATTTTCTTTTCCGACGGATATCACTTCACCTACTTGTGGACGCAGAAGGACAAGAAAACGGCTCTTGACAGCGAGCTCTTTAAGGAAACGCTTGCGGAATGCCGGAAAACTTTCTTCCAGGATGCAAAGCTTGAAATCGCTGCCTATGAGGCAGGAAAAGCAAGCTTTGATATTACGGTCGGAGCCGATTGCTCCGGGAAGGAGTGATTCTATGGGACATTCGACATGGGGCATGACGTTCGTCTGCAAAACAAGAAGCGAATTTTCCGAGGCGTTCCGGAAAGCGGAAGAGGAGTTTGATAATGTTGATTTCTATCACGACCATTACCATTGGTTCCCTGACCGCGAGATCCCCGGAGTTTGTTCGTCGGAAAAAGAAGCGCACGATGTAATCTGGGACCGTTCCACCTCGGAAAACGGCGATTACAGCTTCTATGTCAGGTTTAAGCAGAAGAGAACCGCGAAGATGATTTCCCTTGAGGAGCGCATTCTTAAAGCAAAGGCTTCTGCTGAAGACTATGCAAAGAAACATTCCGTTCATAACCGGAAGTCCAAGACCTTAACCTGTGATTACTGCAAAACCAGAGTAGTGATCGCGAGTGTCCGCGGGGAGGACTGTCCGTACTGTCATTTTTCCTTGCAGCGGGATGTTGAGCGTGAACTCGACCGCAGATATGATGCGATCCATAAAATGGAACGCGAGCTTCGCGAGGAGAAAAAGAAAGCGGACAGCGGAAAGGCAAGATGTTTGGCAAAAAATGATGCCATCTATTACCTTTACAGTCCTTCGCTTGACTATCATTCTTAAAATCACAAAGACCGTCAACCTTCGGGTTGGCGGTCTTTTCTTTATTCTTCCATAAATCTTTCTCGGTATGCTGCTATGAATTCATCAATGTATGTGTTTATAATCTCTGCGAATTCTTCCTTTGACCGGCAGTTTTGTTGTTTTGGTACGCTAAGCACAAAACTTTTGAAATGAAAGCCTTTGTGATACAACCAGGCTTCCCAGTGGGTTTCCTGTTCATTCCAAAGTATTTCGACGCGGAAATCGCCTTCAACTTCATAGGTCTCGATAACTGTACTGGTCAAATATTTCACAATCACATTTTTCCTTTCTATTTCATTATGTCCAAATGGATTCCGTTTGTAAATTGCCGAAGATTCGGCTATATTCGCTTATCTTGCATAAATCCCTTGACAATCTCGGCGGAATAGGGTATAAATGAATAAAGATGTAAATATTTTACGGATATATGTATATTTATTCGCTAAACCCGAGTTTAACGAAGAAATGTCTTGTTTTTGTGCTTAAATATCAATCATCCGTCTTTGCGTTGTTTTGACGGGAACCGTTGTCATATAACGCGTCCAACGCCTGATAAAAGGCTCTTTTTACTTTTCCCTGCCGAACAATCGACTGTCTGTGTGAAATAAAGGCGCTCGCTGCACCAATCATACAGCCGCCCGCACAGCACATTATTGCGTAATTTAAGAAAGCGCTTTTCTCGGAGGACATAGACAATGCCACAAAAAGAATTGTGAGCGCTGCAAAAAGGATTGTTGTCAGAAGAAAGTATTTCGTCAGACGCAGGCCGATAATCAAATTCTTTGAATTCTCTTTTCCCGCAAACACGACATCGTAGAGGAACGGTGCGTAATTGCGGACTCCGTACAGATATGTCCTTGATTCGTCGGTAATGCAGATTTTTCTGAACTGATCACGGAGCCCGAGTGTCTTTTCGATTGCTGTTTGAACGTAAGGAACCGGTACTGTGAACCCTGTTTCGTATTGTTCGATTGCCGGCGCCGGAACTCGCGCTATTTCCGCAAGCTCTTCCGGAGATAAACCCTTCTTTTTCCGCAAATAACGCAGAATCGCGCCATAATCCGCAACCGTTACATAGAGAACCCCTCCGTCCTTTTCCAGAACCCTTTTATATCTCTCGATTGCGGCTTCGCTTTTTTCTTCATCATATTCGTTGGCTGTTGTCAGCGTTCCGCAGGTCTTTGCGAGCTGCTGCCTGGCGATAAATTCCGCGTCTTTTCTGCGGAGAATCTTCTCTCTGATGTCCGGTCTGTTATTGGTTTCCGTAACCATATGCCACTCTCCCGTTTTTTTCTTCAAGAATCATACGGCGTCCGATGCGCCGGCTTCTCTTCCTTCTTAATAATACTGCCTTCTGCTTCCTCTTTGGAGGCGAATAGGCGGTGATCTCTGAGTTTTATTCCCCCGACTGAATCAAGAAAGCGCACAAGATACATTCCGCCCGCGCAGCTTCTTACTTCGACTTCTCGGACGAAGCGGTTCGACTCCACAATATAGGCTCTGTCCCCTACTTTGAATCTGCCTTTCATGCGCGCACCCTCCTCTTCCGAATTGTACCTTATCTCAGCCTTAAAGTCAAAACCAAACGCTGTAAATATGCCTGTTTCAGGAGCTTTTGCATCGATATATTTTGATTTTACACGCCTTTTATATTGTCTGTCAAGGTTTTCCGCCAAAAAGCGAAAACTCTTGCAAAACACTGACGATTATGCTACCATATACTCATAAACGTTGACATAGCGTCCGCGGAGGACGCGCCGGCTTACGCCCAAGAGGGTGTGTTAAGCCTGTCAATGTTTTTTTGTTTTATTTGGAGGGTATATGGCAAACTCGAACGATTACCAGGTGTTCCGCGACGGAACCCTTCCGCCTTGCGTCTGGGAGTTGGCGTTTTCGTTCCGAAAGGATCCGCCGTTGGAGGCGGCATCGAAAATTGCGGCGTTCCTAACCGCTCATGGCGCGACTGAAAAAGAAATCGAGGATGCGTTCCGTGTTCTTAACGGGCGTGGGCTTCTCGCTCTGTCCGAAGACGAAAACGTGTCTCCCGATCGCAGCCTTTTGGCGCTCTGCAAATCTTCGTCGGAGTGCCGTGAAGTCTGTTCTCTGCTGCTCGGGGACGGCGGAGACGCTTCTTACTGTTCTATCTGTCCCGTCTGTGCCCGGCTCGGCGGGATTTACACAAATGCGAACCTGGAAGGGGAAACCGCTCTTCTTTCCCTTCTTTACTCCTGTGCTTCTGCCGGAGATACGCGTGAAATCATCACACTCGGCGAAACGAGCCAGCTGGTTGCGCTGTTTTCCTCAAACCTCTATGTAACGGCGTTTGAGCGGAAGCACGTCTTCCCTGTTCCTTATATTTTGGCGTTTGCGCTATACATCGTCTGCGATAATCGAATCCATGTGAGTATTGAATCGACGGACGCCCTGATTGACTCGGTTGTTTCCATTCTGTCCTCGCGGGAGATCCCCGTGGTCGGCTCCGTTGATGTTGAGAGGCTGTTTCGGGACGAGGGCGTACGCGCCTTTGTGGACGGTCTGTGCAAGACGGTAAGGTACCGTGAAGTGGATTACGGCAAAGCGTTTCGTACGATGGATTTGTGCGGCTGCACCGTATTTAACGAGCGTCGTGCCACCATGCTCGGCGAAGAAGCTACTGACAAGCTTGGCAAATTTTTTGATTTTGACGAATTTGACCTTGAACCGGAGGACAAGACGGTGTCGTCCGAAGATGATTATAACGATGCGAAAGAGGCTTCCGAGCAGGCGAATGTGTCTTCCGAGGAATCCGCGGAAGCTGGCGGTCATTCCGAGGCTGTGTCCGAGGAAGCGCCTTCTGCTTCGGAGGGAACCTCTACCGAGCAGGCGGTTGTTGTCCGTCCGATCAGCGACGAAAACGCTGATTCTTCCGCACGGGAAGCTCTTGTCGACGTGAAAACGGCGGTCCGTTCCGTAGACAAGCCATGTTATGATAACGGAACATTTATTATCCCTCTGTCCTCTACCGGAGAACCCGTTGAGGGATGCATAGTCGGGAAGGACGGGCTTATCAATCCGTATGTTTCTATCGGTGAAGTCGTTCAAAAACCGTCCGATGTCTACGGTCTGACGCCTTTCACGCTTGCCGTTTCGCTTGAATCCACCCGTTTTTATACGGTCGAGTATGCGATCTGCAACAATGAAGAAGGATTTCTTCTGTATATTTACCAGCGGCGCTGCGTGATTTTTGTCGGACGCTCCGATTGGGATTACTATTCCGTCGTGCTTGCGTCTTTCCGGCGCAATCTTCCGAAGAAGCTCACAATGCTTGCGGCTCCCCTGATTGATTATCTTACACGAATGGGCGAGCCTCTTCATCGAGGAATAATACCCGTTTATGATGCTTACCGGAAAGCAGAAAACGTTTCTCCCGAGAAGACCGTCCGGATCACGGACATCCTTCTTCCAGATACGGAAAGTCTCGCCTCGGCCCTTCGGCAATATGCCATGATATGGAAAGAAACCGGTTTGGAAGCCAAGGACATGGAGGACGATGTTTTTGTGTCTGCCGTGTACTCCTCTTCTGTCTACTCTTACGATTTCACGGGGACGAGGTACCCGCACCTGTATCATGACGGTGTTTTCTACGGTCTCGGCTGGATTCACAGCCGGCTCCGTACCAACTATGTGAAAATGACTTTCCACCTTGACCGGGAAAAGACAAGTGCCGCGGAGCGAACCAGGTGCTATCGTCAGATGCTTGTCCGTCTCGGAAACGGAAACGCATACCTTTTGCGCGGTCTTCATCTTGCTTCATGTGATCCGGTCGAGGGATTCTCGGTTGTGGTTCCGCTTGCGGCTTATCCGTGGGCGCATAACACGCTGTTCCTCCGTCTCGGCGAGATTGCTTATGCCGTCCTCGGAAGACACGTCGGTGTAACCGAGACGAGCAAGTGCACTATGGACAAGCAGGCAAAGGGTTCTTTATCCACGGCTCCTGCAGAACCGAAAAAAGAGGCGGAGCAAAAGCCGGAAGATGTTTCCATGAAGCAGGCAGACGCACCTGCGGAACCAGAGGCTGAAGACGAAGAATTACCGCCTCCCGACAAAAAACCGAAGCGCACAGCCCCCGAAAAGAAGGCTTCCTCTTCTGTAAGGGTAAAACGAAAGGATAGTTTTGATGACTTCGAAAACCTGCAATAATATGAATGAATTCCTTCGGCGGTTTGCCTATAAAACCCCGGACAAGAGTCTGTCCCTTGATAAGTACCTGTCCGTGGCTCTATTGGCACGTCTTTACGGCGGCGTTGATACGGAGCAACTGGTGCGGTGCGGCGTATCGTCCTATCACACTGCATATGCTTCCATGAATCGTCTTGCCGGTTCGTGGAAACCCCTGCTGAAACGGGCGAGCCTGCTTGACGGAAGTTATTCGGTCTATACGGCTTCGCCGGCAATCCTTAACGCCGTCCCGGAGGAGCTGCGTGAGATTGTGGAACATCTTCTGTCGCACTCCGCCGCCACGGTGGTCCGTGCTCATGAATTATACTGTTCAAATATCGGCATGGCGCTCACCTTTTCCGATATGGAACGCTTCCGTCCGATGTTCGGCCAGGTATTGATACGAGGAATGAATTCTGTCGGGGAAATGCTCCGCGTGTTGAATTCCGAGTCTTTGTTTGTCAATGCGCTCTCGCCTGATATGGTTGCAAGAAAACAGATTGGATCTGTGTTCTTCGAGGTCGACCGGGCGACAGAAGGCGCTCGCGAAGTAGGAAGAAAGTTTGCGGACTATTTTGAGGTTCTTCGTTCCGTCTCGCCCGAAGAACTTTCCGAGGTCGCGGTTGTGGTATCTTCCTTCAGCTATCGCAAGGAAAAAGCTCTGATCGGCGGACGCAAAAAATCCCTTCTGAACAGTCCCGGAAAGGAGCTGTTCGAAGGCGGCTGCCGGTTTGCCTGTGATTCTCTTCGGTCGAGGACTGCATCCTTTTTCGCGGGTAAGGATTTTCTCGCCTGCGCTTATAACGGCTTGAGATTTTTGATTGTTCCCGGTATTGACACCTGGCATCCCTCCTCTTTGGAGGAGATTCTTCCGAAGGAATGCGGTAAACTAATCGCAATGACGGAACCAATTCTAAGTCAGATTGGACGCATCGGGCAGCTTCCCATCGGCAGTCTTGCGCGGGATGTTGACGGAAAAATCGTTTGTTTTCCTCTGTCGGTCCAGCCGACCGACATTGCCGGAACAAATGCGGTTCCTGTCATTTACGAACATATTTCTGCCGACATGTGCGGAAGAGAGCGTGCTCTCAAACTACTGACGGCCCGCAATTTTATACGTCCACAGTCGGGGCAAAAGGCATTCCTTGTGATGGATGTCGATAGGGAAGGTGATGCGATTTCCTTCCTGAATGATGCCGCAGCGAGATCTGCTTACCTCTATCCGGAGGACGATTTTCAGTTTAACTACCTCTTGAGGCAGGGACTATATCGAGCCTTTCGAATCGTTTTTGAGGGAGGAGCTCCGGCCTACGACAATCTCGGTCACGGCTTTATTTTCAGATGTAAGGGCAAGTTTTTCCTTCCCGATGATGATGCGTTTTTCACCAGAACATACCTCTCTACATTAGCAAGCGGACGAAAAACGGAGCTTGCGTAAAACGCAAAATAGGCGCGTTGTTCTTATCAGGTAAAGAAGATTATCCTCTTCAACGGCCAAGGCCGTTCTCGTCGATTTTGGAGCGCCAGGATTGTGGTATATGTAACCTCACGTTTACATGAATTTGTAGAATTTTAAGAGTGAAGGTTCCATGTAAACATGTTTACATGGATTACCCCTCGCAAAGCCTTATAA
>CACZRW010000212.1 GCA_902783675.1 uncultured Pseudomonadota bacterium
AAGCCTACCAGCACCCAGGGCCAGGGGGAACCTCCCTGCTGCACGTTGTTATCGGGCACGATCGTGTTGTTTTCAGGCAATACCGGCGCGATTTCCGGAGTGGGCGTCGGCGAAGGCGTGGGTTCCGGCGTTTTGGTAGAAAGCCGTTCCGGATCTGGGGTGGGGGTGGTGAAGGGATTAAAGGGTTCGTAGGAAGCCGTCAGCGCCGGATTCTGCCATACGGTTCTGTTGTAATCCTCCACCGGCTGGATCTGGCTGCTGTCAGCGCCGGACACAGTGCTATTGCTGTTGGCGTTCAGATATTCGCTGCTTTGCAGGAAGGAGGAAAGCTCACCCAAGGTAAGAACGTGGAAGTAATCGCCGCGGATGTAGCCTTCGGCGCCGCCCTGGCTGATGTGATACCAGACGCCTTCGTCGTTGGCGACGTTCCCCAATACCAGGGCAAAGGCGTAATTGTCCAGCAGACGGATGGCGTTGCTGTTCTTGGTGGTAGGCTCGGAGCGCAGGTTTACCCGGCCGCTGTTGCTCTGTACGTGGCCATAGCTGCTCAGGCTGTCCTCGGTCACGGGTTCGGGCGTAAGCATAGGCGCGGCGGTGGGCGTGGCCGTTCCGGCAGCGATGAGCGCTTGATACGCCAGGATTTCATCCTGGTTCATCATACGCAGCTGATCCTGGCGGATGTAACCCCACATGCCGTTGTACTGCACCAGATGCCAGGCGGCGCCGCCTGCGTATTGCTGACCGTGCACCTGTGCTACAGCCATATAAGGCAGCAGGGTGATGATTTCTCCATTGGTATCCGGGAAATTGCGCATGGGCACGCCGTCGCCTAAGGTCATGGCCAGGCCTTCGGTCTGTTCCTGAATGATTGCGATGGGCGTGGGGGTAGGCTGCTGCTGATCCAGATAAGGCCGCGCTTCTTCGGCGGTAATGAAACTCAGGGCGCTCTGGGGAATGAAGCCCAAATTGCCGCTGCCCAAAGTCTGAACAGAATCCCAGGCCACGCCGTCCACATACGTTTCGCTGTTGACAAGCAGCAGCGTCTGGTTCGGCAGCATTTCCAGGATAGAATCATCCGTCAGGCTTACGCCTGTGCGCAGGGCCGCCTGCATTTTTGTGAGGGCATAGCCGCGATAGGGGGTAGGCATAGGCGTGGGCGCTTCGGTGGGCGCCTCAGTGGGTGCCGGGGTGGGCGCTTCGGTAGGCTCCTCAGTGGGCGCCGGGGTGGGCGTATCCATGGGCACGGCGGTAGGCTCCTCAGTGGGCGCTTCCGTTGGCGCGGCGGGCGTCTGGGTAGGCATGGGGGAAGCGAGCTGCGCCTGGATTTCAGCGTTATCCGCCTCGCTGGCCAGCTGCACATAGTCGGCCATCATATAGCCGTCCGTTCCGTTATAGCGCACGGCGTACCATTTTTCGCCGTTCACCGTTTGGGAAGAATAAACCCAAACCCGGGTATTCTTTTTCAGCTCGTCGATTTTTTCCGCGTTCCGGTCGGCGTTCCTGCGGAAATTAACGGATTTGATGGTTGTGCCCCAGCGGTCGATCACCATGCCGTCGGGGATATCCGTGGGCAGAAGGGTCGGCTCCAGCGTAGGCGCAAGGGTATAATTGAACAGGGCGGCAATTTCCGCTTCGCTCAGGAACCGTACCACGGCTTCATTCATGTAGCCCATCATGCCGTTGATTTCCACGGCGTACCATACCTTGCCGTCGCGGCCGGCCGCCTTGCCCAGCACATGGCCCAGCTGATCGCTGCTTACCAGACACAGGATATTGTCCTCGGTGGTGGTGGGCGTGGAACGCAGGCGGACAGACTGGCCTGTTGGATTGAAATAGGTATCCATGGGCGTATCATAGGCTGGAATCTGCGGCACGGGCGTTGCCGTCGCCACAGGCGAGTACAGGAAAGTCACTTCGGCGGGCGTCAGGCTGCCTTCCGCGTCCAGAACCACGATGGCGGAAGATTGACCGGGGGTGAGGATGTAGTTTTCCTCTAAATCCAGAGGACGGATATCCACGATATTTGTGCCCACGTAGCAGATCTGCTGCTGCGGGGAGGCTACGTCCCGCCCGGTGACCGCGTCCTGATAGCGGATGGTCACATACGCGTTGATTTCGTTGCGGAAACGGAAGATGACTTCGGCGGGGAAAGCGGTTCCGTCTTCATTCACAGTCACATAGACGGCGGCGTCGGAGGCCAATTCATAGCCCCAGGAGCCGTCCAACTGATTCCAGTCCACTTCCACCTTGTTTTCCTGGCCTTCCACGCAGGTGGCGGAATAGGAATAAAACGCTTCCCCGGCGGGAGAAAGATACTTGACATTGACCAGCGCTACCTTGGGGGCCGCAGGCTCCATTGTCCGACGGTAGGTAAAAAGGATCTCCACGGGATCGGAACCGTTTTCGTCCACGTGAACCAGCACGCTCTGGGGGCCGTCGGGCTGATAATCGGCCATGAGATCCACAGGCGCGGCATCGATCATGGTATCGCCCAGGGCGCACCAAACCACGCCGGGGGAGGCCACGTCCGCACCGTCCGGGTCTACATAGCGCACGGACACCATCACGGGTTCGGGCGTGGCGGTGGGTTCGGATGGGCGGACAGGTTCCAGCGTAGGTTCAGCAGTAGGTTCTAAAGTGGGTTCAGGGGTTGGCTCGACTGTCGGTTCGGAGGTAGGCTCCAGGGTGGGTTCAGGGGTGGGCTCCACATATTGATACAGGAAAACGATTTCGCTCTTGTCTGCTTCCCCCGCGGCGTTCACGCTGACATACACGGTGGAATCACCAATCAGCTCATAATTCGGGAGCAGGTTTTCGGGACGGGCGGTGACGGGGGTCACGGCGTCCGTGGGCAGAGTGGCCGTATCGCTCAGGGCCACATCCGCGCCAGTTTCCGCGTCGCGGTACAGAACAGGCAGAACGACCGGCTCCCGGGGGATGTATTCGTATACGAAGGTGAGTTCGCTGGGGTGAGCCCCGTCAGCGTCCACAGTCACATCCTGAAATGCCGGATCACCGGCGATCTGGAAATACCTATCGGGCAGATCCGCGGGCTGGGGGAAAACCACATAGCTTCCGCCCTGAATCATCTGCACCGTGTCGCTGGCCACAGGCATTCCCTGGGCGTCGGTGTAGTGCACGGTTACGGCAGCGGGCTTTACCACCCGGCCATAGGTGAAGGTGACCTCGCTGACGCTGCCGCCCGCGAGACTTACCGTCAGAGGATAGAAGGAAGGCTCCGCGCTCTGATAATCTTCCGCTGAAATCTGGGCGGCGGGGGAAATCTGGTGCTCGCCTTCGCCGAAGGAGAGCACATCGTCTGGCGCGATGGTTTCGCCCTGGTCGTCCACATAGTGCAGCGTCACGTTCACGGGCTGCACAACGCGGCGGCAGGTAAATGTGATTTCCGCGGGGAACGCTCCGTCCGTGGTCACAACGACCTCATATGACTCGGGAACGGCGGGCATATACAGGTCGGGAGAAATGGCGGCGGTGGGATAGACAAGGGTGTAGCCAGGCTGCAGGGTCTGGATCATGTCTTCGGCGATCTTATTGCCTTCCTCGTCGATATAATGAACGGAAATGTCTGCGGGAAGCACTTCCCGGGCATACCGGAAGGTGACTTCACCGGGGAACGCGCCGTCTGTGGTGACCTCCACGGTCTGTGTGTCGGGATACTCCGGTACGTAATGCTCGATGGGTTCGGCCTGGATGGTGTGGCTGCCCCCTTCCAGGACGAGCAGAGCGTCCTGCAGCAGCGGCTGACCGTTTTCATCCACATAATGTACGGTAATGGCGGCCGGGGAGATATAACGGGTATAGGTAAAGGTGATTTCATCGGGCACAGCGCCGCTGCTATCCACGGTGACGAGATAGACCGCGCTTCCGGTGGGCTCGTACTGGTCGATATCGGGAGCGGTGATCTGATGCTGGCCCATGTCGTAGGTATAAACCATGTCGCTGAGCAGGGGATTGCCGTATTCATCCGCATAATGAACGGTTACATTGGCGGTCGCTGCAATGCGGGAATAGGTAAAGGTGACTTCGGCGGGATTCGCGCCGTTTTCATCCACGGTAATGAAGAGGGGGTCGTTGCCGGTCAGGGCGTAGCCCTCGATGGTCAGGGCGTACAGGGGGGATACGCCTTCACCGAAGGTCATGAACTGATCGCTCATCAGGGGATAGCCGCTTTCATCCACATAATGAACCGTCACGCTGCCGGAAATAACGCGGGGCGTATAATAAAATGTAATTTCCGCGGGGTAAGCGCCGGAAGCATCCACGGATACGGGATATGTGTTTTGCCCCTGCACCTCATAACCGTCAATGGGGATGGCGGAAACATCCGTAACGCCTTCCGACAGGGTCAGCGTCTGTTCCGGCAGCAGGGGCTGGCCGGACACATCGATATAGCGGACGGTCACCGCAGCAGGAACGTTCACGGGCGTTTTGGGCAGCTGCTGATAAGAAAAGTATAGCGAATAAACCGCCTGCAGTTCGCCTGCGGCGTTATAGCCGAAAATGGTGACGCTGGGCTGATCCAGGCTGTCCATGGCGTCCGTCACATATTCCAGCATGGTTCCCTGACCGGGATCGAAATAAGCGATGCTGCCGCTCAGATCGCTGATATTCAGCGTCAGCCCGTAGAGCGGGGCCTCCGGA
>CACZRW010000213.1 GCA_902783675.1 uncultured Pseudomonadota bacterium
AAAGCGCCTTCCAGCCCGCCGATTTTGAGCTGGACTTCGGCCACGGCATGGCCCTGCCGCCGGTGCGGGTCACTACGTCGGAGGGCAGCGCGGAGCTTTCCGGCGCTGTGGACCGGGTGGACCTGGCGGAGCTGGACGGGCATACCTTCTTCCGGGTGGTGGATTACAAGACCGGGCGGAAGGATTTTGACTACACCGATCTGCTGGAGCGGCGGGGACTGCAAATGCTCATCTATATGTTCGCGCTGGAGCAGTCCGGGCAGACACGCTACAAGAAAACGATCCATCCCGCCGGCGTGCTGTACGTCCCTGCCCACGACGATGTGCTGCGGCTGGACCAGAGGCCCGACGACGACGCCAAAGCGGCCCAGGAGCGGCGCAAGAGCCACCGGCGGAAGGGCCTGCTGGTAAACGACGACAGGCTTCTGCAGGCCATGGAGCCCTCCGGCACCGGTCAGCCCCAGCTTCTGCCGTACAGGCTGAGCAAAAAGGGACCCACCGGCGACCTGATGGACCTGGAGCAGCTCGGAATGCTGCGCCGCTATGTGGACGCCGCTCTCGGCTCCGTAACCGGCGAAATCTGCACAGGCCAGATCCGGCCCAATCCCTATACGAGGGGCGGCACCGGGTCGTGTACCTACTGCCCCTATGCCGGCGTCTGTCACCTGGACCTGTGCAAAATCGAACCCCGCTCGCTGCACGCGACGAGCGCGGACGAATTCTGGGCGCATCTGGCGAAGAGGGAGGCGCACTATGGCTGATATCGTATTGACTCCGCAGCAGCGGGAAGCGATCGAGAACCGGGGCGGCACACTGCTCGTCAGCGCGGCTGCCGGTTCGGGCAAGACGAAGGTGCTGGTGGAGCGCGTGATGCGCCGTCTGTGCGAGGACAACGGGGCCAACAACATCAACGACTTCCTGATCATCACCTATACCAAGGCCGCCGCGCAGGAGCTGCGCGGCAAGATCGCCGCGGCCATTTCCGAGGCGCTGGTGGAAAAAATCTCCGACGATTACAAGCTCTACCTCCATCTGGCGCGGCAGCTCAGCCGCATCTATCTGGCGCAGATTTCCACGGTTCACGCCTTCTGCGCGAATCTGCTGCGGGATTACGCCCACGAGCTGGGCATTTATCCCGATTTTCGCATTGCCGATGAGGTGGAATGCGTCCTCTGGCAGCAGCAGGCCCTGGACCGGACCCTGGATGAGACCTACGCCGGTCTGGACGAGAAGGCGGAGTGCAAGGCCTTCCTGGACCGGCTCGGCGCCGGACGGGACGACCGGGCCTGCGCGCGCATCCTGCTGCAGGCCTATTCCAGTGTGCAGTGCCATCCGGACCCCGGGGGCTGGATTCGGGAATGCCTTCAGGATCTGGAGCCGGGGAGCGCCGCGGATATTTCAAAAACCCGCTGGGGGGAATACCTCATCCGGGAATTTCAGCAGACCCTGGCCGAGCAGATTCAGGTGATGGAACGCGGCCTGTCCCGGCTCTCGGTAAACGGCGCGGTGGAGGAAAAGTACGGACCGACCTTTCAGAGAAATCTGGAGCAGCTGCGGGAGCTGTACGCTCGCGGTCAGACCGGGGACTGGGATGAGATCTACCGGCACAAAATCATCGACTTCGGCTCCCTGCGTCCCGTTCAGAAACAGGACCCGGCGCTGCTGGAACGCCTGCGGCAGCCCCGGAAGCAGTGCATTGAGCGCGTGAAGAAGGCCCAGGATGTGTTCTCCATGCCCTCGGAGGAGGCGCTGACGGAGCTGCGCTCCGTTGCCCCCGCCATCAAGGGCATGTTCCGTATGCTTGAGGCGTTCATTGCCCATTACCGGGCCATCAAGCAGCAGCACCGGGCGATGGATTTCGGCGATCTGGAGCATGAGACCATCCGGCTGCTCTCCCGCGCCGACGGCTCGCCCTCGGACGCGGCCCTGGAAATCCGCGGACGCTACTGCGAGATCATGGTGGATGAGTACCAGGACTCCAACGCGGTGCAGGACCGCATTTTCCGGGCGGTCTCCAGGGACGGG
>CACZRW010000214.1 GCA_902783675.1 uncultured Pseudomonadota bacterium
CAGATAACCTTGACAGGAGGCTTGTTCTTTTTTTCTCTTAACGAGTTTGCATATTCAAGTTCTGATATAGTTCCCTCCAATTGCTCAATAATTATTTCTTTCATTGCGCAATCAAATTCCTGCTCAGATAGAAGCTTGAAATCATACTTATTACCATCCCAGAGATTGTACTTTTTGCCTATTTTATCTTCAATGTAGAGCTTAGAGATGGCTCCTTTTTTCGGATTTAATACCATAGCATAATCACAACTACTTGAGATGGAATTAACGCGACTGATTCTTGCTTCCTCAATTGCTTTCTCATACAAATCTCTTAAGTAGAACGACCACAATCTTCTCTTTTCACTCTCTACAAGACTCTTCTTGACATCATCTTTATATCCGGTTCTGTAGCGTTCTTCTGCCTCCTCAAGAACACTTTTATCTAAATTGGAGTAACGAGCAGCATCATATGAAAACACATCCGCACAATTCCAACTAATATGATAGAAATTTGCAGCTATTTTTTTCATGGATAAATCAGCATCATCAGCACTAACCGACATTTCATCAAGCATCTTTATTAGATTGTCTATCTTCGCGTCCTGCTTATCTATTACATTATTTGAATCATCTGTCGAAGCTCGCTCAATAACTTTGGTAGCATATTTATCCATCATATTTCTGACGAACTTTTCCCTTGTATCTGGATATGCCCATCCTTCGGATAGAAAAAGCCAGAACGGATACTCTGAAGGAGACAGCCTAGAGATGTCGCCGCTGCCATCATCGAGCTCAGCTATTTCATCCCAATCATGTTCTTGCCAAATCTCATCCCATTTTGATGTATCGAATCCCTTTAATACTATTCTTTCCTTATTTCGGGTTTCTTCCCAGTGGCTGTTGTAGTAGTAATCTTCGGTACAATAATGCTCATATACTATACTGGATTCTACAAAACTATCTTCAATTTCTTTCTTATGAGCAAGTATCTCTGCTTTGGCTGATTCATCAGCAAGACCAACTTCGCTGACAAGTTTTAGAAACCACATGACAAAATCTGCACCTTTTGGTGCAATTGGCAACTCACTCTCGCCAAGATCATAGTTGCAGGATACTGTATCGCCATGCACACTCATGTTGATCCCGAATTCATCGCAGATTCTAGCCAGTTCAGCATCTTCAATACTAACTGCTACAAAGCTGGAACTTGATGAGTTTGTCACAAAATCAAATCTTATTTTCATAAACTACTCCTATCTGCCTCTCTTATCGCTATCGCAAAATACTATTTCAGGCATAAGAGGACATCCGCCAAGACATAATTCTCGTTTCTCACATTCGGGACAAGCTTTTCTCATTGTATCCCTGAATCTTTCGAATGGCTCACTGTTCCATGCCTCTTCTATTGTCATTTCTTTTAAAGATACTTCATATCTCTTCTTCTGATCAAAGCTGCACGGTACCATTATCATATCTGCACCAATATAGCAGCTATATCTTCCTCCTTCACAGGTATCGAGTGATTCAGGAAGGATTGATTTGCAAAACCTGATAGCACCGGGAACATTGCAGCTGTCCATACCAACCTTAAAAGGATGTCTTGCATCTATCTGCGAAAAGAATTCCTCCACCCTCGGGTCTGATACGGCAAGCATATTATCTACAGTTCCCTGGCCTGCTGGTTTGTGAAGAAGAAAAATGACCGCATTGATTCCTGCCGGAAAGTCATTTTCATTCAAGCGGTGAATTGCTTCATCTATACTGTTTCTGCCGAGAACATAATGGATGTTTGTTTTTACTCCTGAATCCAAAAGCATCTCAATAGCTTTAAGAGTATATTCACTGCGATACCAACTGACCGCAACCGCCCCACAATATCGCTTGCATAACTGTGCTATCTCCGGTGTCATTCCGTATCCCGAAGTAGTGAAATTGGGCACTAGATTGTTCTTCCGACATATCTGCAGGATCTCCTCGAAATGTTCATGCTGATCCGGATCGCCTCTGCCCCCAAGGGCAAGCTGATTACATCTGCCTTTGCTCTGTTCAGCTATGCTACGGAAGTTTTCAACCGTCATATTCGGCTCTTCCACAAAAAGGCCACTTTGATAACAGCCAATGCCCGCCTTAGAGCAAAGTCCTGTCTTCCCATGGATGCAATGGCCCATTATGCCCACATCAATAAGATGTGGATATGAGCCCATAAATGGATCTACGCCAGTGTCTCTTCCATTTTCATCTAAAATTCCTGTGCGAATATACGCTCCTGTCTCTGTATCAAATGCATATTTGAAGTTGTATTTCTTGTCGTGAACTATATAGCGCATTGTTCGAGTCTTATTTTTCTATCTTTGCATAGTAAATCCATCCCTCATCAGTGGAAGGGTGATACATTTCTTTACGTGCAGCCTTAGCAAGTTCCTCATCCAATCCAGTAATATTTTCAAAATCTTTTAAAGTAATAACAATTAGTTTATTGCCCTTATCAAGGCTCTTTAGCACTGTACTCCAATTTTTGGCAAATAGTCTGCAGAGCGAAGTATGATCCGGTTTGTTTGCAGTATCAACAATCACGTAATCAGTTTTTCCTGTAATTGTATCTTTGATTATTCCTCCGGCATGCTTTATTGTCAGTAAAATCGGATTGCGTGGGTCTGTTTTAGCCCAACCTCCATATCGATCGGTAAAGTTTACAAAGTTTTTCCCCGCAAACTCTATCGCAGAAACACTAGCAGCCCTTTCCTCTATGGAATTGCGCATTCTATCGTAATACTCATCATCACTTTCATTGCCTTTATCCCATTTTGCAAGATCTACACCAGTATTGATTTTAGTATTAAGTAAATCTTCGTTGCGGAGCACTACTGCAAGATCTTCTCTATACAGCACCTTTGCCCACTCCTGAATAATGTTTTTCTTTATTCCACCATTTTTTATCAGTGTGTCAAGTGAGGATGGTTTCTTCTTCCCTTCATATTTACTTTTAAGACTGTTCATCCACAAATCAAAAGATTCTTTTACGCTAGTAAATTCATCGTCAGTTATCTGAGGAGATCCAGTTTCAATTCTTTTCCACCCTTGTTGCTTGGTATCAGATTTCGCATATTCTATATTGATGCGTTTGCTTTTAGTATCAAATTCTGCTCTATAGAGATATTGTCCACTATCAA
>CACZRW010000215.1 GCA_902783675.1 uncultured Pseudomonadota bacterium
GATCGAAGCTTGGAAGGAAATATCATCAGACAAGAAACTGGTTATAGCAGGAGGAACGTCTGATACACAAGACTTCATGAATGAGTTGATGTCCATGGCGAAGGGGCAGGGAGACTCAATCTTATTCACAGGGTTTCAGGAAGGACGAATCCTGGAGGAGTTATATAGTAATGCATATATATACTGCCTTCCATCAGATCTGGAAGGTATGCCTTTGAGTCTTCTTGAGGCTATGAGCTATGGCAACTGCTGTGTTGTAAGCGATATATCGGAGTGTAAGGAAGTAGTTGAAGACAGGGCAGTGGTGTTTCAGAAAGGAAACATTGCTGATCTGAAAAAAGTATTACAGAGTCTTATTGATGACGAAAGCATGGTAGAAAGATACAGACAAGGGGCAGCAGAATATATATGTCAAAAGTATAACTGGGATGAGGTTGTTGAAAAGACATTGAAAATTTATTCTAAAGGAAATACTGATAATGGCTTCTGAAAAAAAACTAAACGGAACTGTAATAGTAACATATAGATGTAATGCTCGATGTTCTATGTGCAACAGATATAAGGCTCCATCAAAACCTGAAGAAGAGCTTTCTATAGAGACAATAAAAAAGCTTCCCAGGATGTATTTTACGAATATTACTGGAGGCGAGCCTTTTATCAGGAAGGATCTTGCTGATATCGTAAGAGAGCTTTATAAGCGTTCTGATCGAATCGTTATATCTACAAATGGATTTTTTACAGATCGTATTGTTGAGCTGGCTAAAGAGTTTCCGCAGGTTGGCATCAGGATATCGATAGAAGGTTTGGAAAAGACAAACAATGAGATACGAGGTCTCGACAATGGTTTTCAACGTGGGTATCAGACGCTGAAAACTCTGAGAGAAATGGGAATGAAGGATGTGGGGTTTGGAATGACTGTCCAGGATATTAATGCTCCGGATCTTGTTCCTCTTTATGATATATCTGATGAGATGGGGATGGAATTTGCTACTGCAAGCCTTCACAACAGCTTTTACTTTGTTGAGGCAAAGAATATAATTCATGATCGTCCGATGGTAGCAAAAAACTTTGAAATGCTGATAAATAAATTATTAAAATCTAAATCACCAAAGAAATGGTTTAGAGCATATTTTAATCATGGATTGATCAATTATATATATGGACAGCCCCGTCTTCTGCCTTGCGACATGAGCTTTGATACTTTTTTTATTGATCCGTATGGTGATGTTATGCCATGTAACGGAACAAAGGATAAAGAAGTGATGGGCAATCTGAACACTCAGACCTGGGACGAATTGTGGAATAGTTCCGATGCAGAAAAGGTAAGAGCAAAAGTAAGACATTGTGATCGTCAGTGTTGGATGATAGGAAGTGTATCACCTGCTATGCATAAGTATATATGGAAACCAGCATGGTGGGTGTTTATACATAAAATCAAAGCGATTTTTACAAAGACACCATATAGTATGTTTGAAAATAAAATATGCTGTGATTATCGTGACGGTAAGGTTACAAAAGAAGAATTAGATAAATGCAGTACTTGTGATATTAATGCAACGATTAATAATGGATTAAGTGATGCTAGTAAGGAACAGTTAATCGGACGATCGGGCGAAGAAATTGTAGATGCTGATATAGCGAATCAGTTAGCAGAGGGATAATTATAGATGTCAGATAATGAAAGAAATAAAGATTTAAAAATTCTTCAAAAGATTGAATTAGAGAATTTAGATGTTTTAATTTCAGTTTGCGAGAAATATAATTTACGCTATTATTTAATAGGAGGAACATTAATAGGAGTTTTACGACATCAAGGTTTTATTCCGTGGGATGATGATATTGATGTGGGATTGCCTCGTCCTGATTACAATAGATTTGTAGAATTAATTAAAAAAGAATTACCGGAATATATGGACGTAAAAACGATGACTTCGGATCCAAATTATAAGTGCTATTTTACCAGACTAATTAATAATAAAAAAAAGATATATTGGGATCACGGACAATATAAAGCGAAGATTGGTGTTTGGATGGATGTATTCCCGATTGATGGACTTCCGGATAATTATTTTGTCAGGAAGCTTCATGTGTTTAATGTAAATGCACATAAAGCGATTTACAAGTTTTCCCAAATTAACTATGTGACCACAAATAAAAAACGGCCATTTATCGAACGTTTTTTGATTAAATTTGCGATGATCACAAATATCGGAAAACTGATTGATCCGGATAGATCACTTAAGAGTTTGGATCGTACACTTCAAAAATATGATTATGAAAAACAGAATTGGGCATGGAATTTTTCGGGGTGTTATGGAAAAAGAGAACAAGTACCCAAAATTCAACTTGGAGGATCAAGACAAGATATTTTTGAAGGTCGTAATGTATCGATTCCTGAGGATGCTGAAGGATACTTAGACAACATATATGGTAATTGGCGAGAATTACCTCCTGAGGAAAAACGAGTGAGTCACTCGGTTGAGTTTGTGGAGGAATGACATGGCAAATATTGGATTGATAATAGCTGGCGGTTCGGGTAATAGAATGCATCAGAATATACCCAAGCAGTTTTTGACGGTAAATGAAAGGCCGGTCATAGTCTATACTTTAGAAGCATTTGAAACACATCCTGAAATAGATGCAATAGCTGTTGTGTGTATACAGGGGTGGGAACAAGTGCTCTGGGCATATGCAAAACAGTTCAATATCACAAAGCTCAAGTATGTAGTTCCGGGCGGAAAAAATGGTCAGGATTCTATTCGCAATGGTGTATATGAGCTTGAAAAGCACTTCAGTTCTGATGATATTGTCCTGATCCATGATTCAATTCGTCCGATGGTATCGGCAGAGATCATTTCCGATTGCATTGCAAAGACACTCAAGTACGGC
>CACZRW010000216.1 GCA_902783675.1 uncultured Pseudomonadota bacterium
AGCACGAGGGGCATCTGTTCCCACACGTTGTCGCCCACCTGAAGGGGGCGGTCTTCTCTCCACGATTCGCTGATGATGGCCAGCCCGTCCTGCGGAGCACGGATGGTCAGCCCCGCCAGGCGCTCACGCTGGTCCTCGATGCGGCGGCGGACGTACGTTATCCACGTCTCTATGCGTTGGCTATCGACGCGCCATGTCACCTCCATTGCCCGCAGGTTCATCCGTGCCCGCTCCTGCTGAATGGCAGCACGGCGCAGGTTCAGCTCCTTGATGCGGCGTTGCAGGGGTGGCGAAAACTGCAGCTGCAGCGAGTCCAGCGAGGCGATTCCTGCCTCGGCCATACCCGTCTCCATGCGTGCCGTCTGCAGCGCATGCTCCATCCGGTATGTGGCGGCCGACTTGGTGCGCTCTGCCTCCGACGCCTCCAGCGTCTTCAACAGCTCGTCCAGCCTGTTCTCCATATCGTGGTCCTCGAGGATGCAGAGCGTGTCGCCCTTGCTCACCAAGCTGCCGTCTTCGATGAGGTACTTGATGGTGCCGTCGATGTCGGGGCCACAGGCAATGGTCAGCGTGTTGACGCTCTGCGCTGTACCGTTCGCCACCACCTCCTCGCGATAGTCCCTGCGCTCGGCATGGCATGTCGGGGCATTCTTCCCGTCGCCTCCCTTACAGGAGAGGAGAAGCAGCGTTGGCAGAAGTGACAAAAAAACTCTCAGGCGCATATCGCCTGCAAAGATACGGCCTTTTTCGCCAACCATAGCGAAAAGGAGTATTAAAAATATACAAAAGAGGTAAAAGAATCTTTTACTACAGCGCGTGGATAAGGCTCGTGAGGTTTGTCGTGAACATACCTACGGCGATGGCCAGCAGCATCACGCCGAAGAACTTTCGCAGCATGTAGATGAACGATTTGCCCAGCCGCTTCTGGATTTTGTCCGTCAGCACCAGCACGACGTTCACCCACACCATGTTCAGCAGCAGGCCTACGAGGATGTTCACGTCGGCATACTCGGCCTTGAGGGCGATGATGGTGGTCAGCGCTCCTGCCCCCGCCAGCAGCGGAAACACCAGCGGAATGAACGTAGCCTCGTTCGTCGGCCCGTTGTACTTGAAAATCTCAATGTCGAGCAGCATCTCCAGCGCCATGAAGAAGAGCAGAATGCTGCCCGCAACGGCAAACGAGTTGATGTCGACGCTGAAGAACCGCAGCACGGCGTCACCGCCGATGAAGAACACCAGCAGCAGCCCGAAGGCGCTGGCCGTTGCCTTAGTGGGACTCACCGTCTTGCCCTTCTCGCGCAGGTCGATGATGATGGGCGTTGCCCCCAGCACGTCGATGATGGCGAACAGAATGAGGAACGTGCTCGCCGTTTCCTTGAAGCTGAATGCAGTAAAAAATTCTATCATAATGCCTTTCTTTATTTCCTAATTTCTAATTTCTAATTTCTAATTCCTAATTCCTAATTTTAAAAATTCGCCGCGAAGGTAGTATAAAAATACGACTATGCAAAATTTTTTTGAAATGGCATCCGTACCCTTACTCTCTGCTGCAATGATGCCGTCACTCGTCGGTTTTCTGTACGGCGCGGCGAGCAAGACGACGGACGGGGATGCGTACGGCGAGGGCGCTGACGACGACGACGGTGACGAGGACGAGGAGGACGTCGGTGAGATGGACGCTGACGGGGTAGGCTTCGATGACGAATGCGCCGCTGCCGCCAAGGGTGAGCCAGCCGAAGCGCTGCTGTCCGAGACATAGAAGGGTGCCTAGCACCAGACCTATCAGGGCTCCGGCAAGGGCGATGAGGTGAGCTTCGTGGATGAAGATGCGTGCGAGCTGACCGTCGGTGGCACCCAGGCTGCGCAGGGTGCCCAGGTCGGGACGCTTATCGAGAATCAGCATCGAGACGCTGCCAATGATGTTGAAGCAGGCAATGAGCAGGATGAAGCTGAGGAAGAGGTATGAGATGAACTTCTCGACGCTGACGATGCGATAGACGACGGCCTGCTGCTCGTAGCGGTCTTTGACGACATAGTCGGGGCCGAGGAGACGGCTCAGCTGCCGCTTTACGCGGGGAATGCTGCTACCGGGGGAGGTGCGCAGTTCGAGGGCGGTGACGGCGGCGGGCTCGCCGAACAGGCGGCGGGCAAAGTCGAGCGAAGTGACAACGTACGAGGCGTCGTACTTCTCCTGATTGACACAGAAGACCAGGCCTGGGTTGTAGAGGGAGAGCGAGGTGACGTTCTGGAGGGGGTTAGCGAGGTTGACGCGCGTGCCGCGACGGGGGGCGTAGAGCGTGAGGGGGTCGATGAAATGGAGGCCGCTGCCGAGGATATGGGGGATCTGCACGCCGAGGATGCCGTAGTCGAAGGCATCGTCTGAAAGCATGAAGGGGGCTTCGCCGATAAGGATGTCGCTGAAGGTGGTGAGGGCGAGGAAGTCGTCGCCCACGCCCTTAACGGTGACCATCGTCTGGCGGTCCTTGTACTGCGCCATAGCCTGGTCCTCGAGCGTCGGCGAGACGACGTCGATATCGGGCAGGCCGCGTAGGGCGGCGAGCAGGCTGTCCGTCGGCACGAACGTCTTGCCGCGCGCGGCCTCGATGCGCAGCTCAGGGTCGAAGTGCGTGAACATGCTCTCCACCAGATTGTGGAAACCGTTGAACACCGATAGGGTGCAGATGAGGGCCAGCGTGGCCAGCGTCACCCCGCACACGCTGACGGCCGAGATGATGTTGATGGCGCCCATGCTCTTGCGAGAGAAGAGGTAGCGCCGCGCGATGTAGTGGTAGAAGGGATACTTCACTTCTTCAGCAGTTCGTCGATGTGCTCAAGATAGTCGAGCGAGTCGTCGAGGTGGAACTTGAGCTCGGGGATGATGCGGAGCTGGTAGCGGACGCGCGTGCCGAGCTCGTAGCGGATGCTCTTCATGTTGGCGTTGAGGTTGCCGACAATCTCCTCGGACTTGGCGGAGGGGAAGACGCTGACGTAGGCATGGGCTATGCTGAGGTCGGGCGAGATGCGGACGTTCGTCACAGAGACGATGACGCCGTTCATGGACTTGGCCTGAAGGAGGAAAATGTCGCTCAGCTCCTTCTGAATGAGGCGCGCAATTTTGTTCTGTCTGGTTGTTTCCATATACTTTATTTCATTTGTTCAACAAAGG
>CACZRW010000217.1 GCA_902783675.1 uncultured Pseudomonadota bacterium
GCGCCGCTCGGCTCCGAAGCTCTGGCGAAGAACCCCGAACTCATACCCCGTGGCATTTTCGTGGATCGGGACGAGCCGGAGTACTGCGAATCCTATGAAGCCATCATTCAGGCAGCGGAGGAGTAGGTCATGGAAAAATATCGTTTTCTTCTTTCCGGTTCGGGAGGACAGGGCATCATCACCATGGCCATTCTTCTGGCGGAAGCCGCAGCCATCCATGAAGGGCTGACGGCGGTGCAGTCGCAGGTGTACGGCCCCGAAGCCCGCGGAGGAGCCACCCGTTCCGATGTCATTATTTCCGACGGCCCCATTCTGTTTCCCAAGGTTACCCAGCCCGGCATTCTGGTTACGCTGAACCAGAGTTCCTTCATGAAGTACGGAAACCTTCTGCGGCCCGGCGGCCTTCTTCTTACCGACAGTCACCTGGTGCATGCCTCGGGTGATCTGGATGTGCGACACATGGCTCTGCCGCTGCATCAAACGGTTATGGAGAATTTTGGTAAAGCGCAGGCTCTGAACATTTGCGCGCTCGGCGCTCTTGTGGGGCTGACGGGGGTCGTGCGTCCGGAATCCGTGGAAAAAGTTCTGGCGCAGCGTTTCCCAAAAGCCATGGAATCCAACCTGAAGGCCCTGACGCTGGGCATGGACATGGCGAAGGCCGTCCGGGAGAACATATGAACATCCACGAATATCAGGCAAAAGAGCTGTTCCGGTCGTATGGAGTTCCCGTCCCTGAGGGCCATCTGGCATCCACGGCCCAGCAGGGACGGGAGGCGGCACAGGAATTTGGCGGTACTGTCGTTGTCAAGGCCCAGATCCATGCCGGAGGCCGGGGCAAGGCCGGCGGCGTGAAGGTGGCAGCCACGGCCGATCAGGCCGAAGAGCTGGCGGCCGGCATGCTGGGCCGGGCCCTTGTAACGCATCAGACAGGCCCTGAAGGCCGCATTGTAAGAAAGGTGCTTGTGGAAAAGGCCCAGCGGATAGCCCGTGAGATATATGTGTCCATCACCCTCGACAGGGCAAAAGGCTGCCCCGTGATCATGGCCAGTCCTGACGGCGGCATGGATATCGAAGAAGTGGCGGCTAAAACTCCCGAGCGCATTCTTCGCCAGAGTGTGGATCCTCTGTACGGTTTGGCGGACTTTGAGGCCAGAAGAATAGCCGCATTTCTGGGATTTTCCGGCAAGTCCATGCATGCCTGCGCACGCCTTCTGAAGAATCTTTTCCAAATATATCAGGATAAGGATGCATCCCTCGCGGAAATCAATCCTCTGGTAGTCACGGAAGACGGGACTCTTCTTGCGCTGGACGCCAAGCTCAACTTTGAAGACAACGCGCTGTACCGCCACAGCGACATCATGGAGCTGGAAGATCCTGCGGAAGAAGACTCGCTGGAAAAACAGGCCAAGGAGCATGGCCTGAACTACATCCGTCTTGAGGGGAACATAGGCGTCATGGTGAACGGAGCAGGTCTGGCCATGGCCACCATGGATCTCATCAAGCAGGCTGGTGGAGATCCGGCCAACTTCCTGGATGTAGGCGGTGGCGCCGGCGCGGAAAAAATAGCTGCGGGGTTCCGCATCATCCTGTCCGATCCCCACGTGAAGGCCATACTCATTAATATATTCGGCGGCATTCTCCGCTGTGATCTGCTGGCGGAGGGTGTGGTGAAAGCAGCCAGAGACACCGGAGTCGGAGTTCCCATAATCATCCGGCTGCAGGGCACCAATGCCGAAGAAGGCCGACGTATTCTTGCCGAGTCGGGACTGCGTTTCACTGTAGCGGAACATCTGAGCGACGCCGCCCGTCTGGTTGCGGAGGTAAGTGAACAATGAGCATCTACATCAATGCTGAAACCAGAGTGATAGTGCAGGGCATAACCGGCATGGAAGGCGGCTTTCACACGGGTGAAATGCTGGCCTACGGCACAAAGGTCGTCGCCGGTGTGACTCCCGGCAAGGGGGGATGCACCGCACACGGTCTGCCCGTGTACGACTCCGTTCGTGAAGCAAAAGAGCGTACTGATGCCACGGCTTCCATCATTTTCGTGCCCGCAGCCATGGCCGCCGACGCCATACGCGAAGCAGCCGAGGCAGGCATGGAACTCATCGTATGCATCACGGAAGGTATTCCCGTGCAGGACATGACGAAGGTCGTTCCCTA
>CACZRW010000218.1 GCA_902783675.1 uncultured Pseudomonadota bacterium
ATCTGGATGCCTGCGGCTTTCGCGTCTGCCGTGAGCTGTTTCCATGCTCCGGAGTTTTTGGCCGCTTCATTCTGCCACTTCGTGGCGTCTGTCAGTGCGATACTCATCGCCGTGTTGTAGTCGTTGAGTTTTCGCTTTGATTCGGCCATTTGCTGCTGCAACTGGCCATTCGTCGATTTCTCGGCGTCACTCAGGTTGTTCCATCTCTCTTTGAGCTGGTTGTAGTTCCTCTGCTCATCGGACGCCTTCATCTGCTGCTTGACGTACTGTTCCAGGGCGGCGCTCGCGTTCTTCTGGTACGCGGCCGCCATGGCCTCTTCTTTCTGCGCCTGGATCTTATCCTTGATGGCCTGCGTCGTCTGATTCAGCTTGTCCTTTTCCGCGTCGTAGGTCAGGTTCAGGTCCTTGACGGAACTGTTGAGTTTATCCACATACGCCTGCATGAGTTCTTTCTGGGCGTTGGTCTTGTCCTCGACTCCGGCCAGTTCATTCAACTTCTGCAGGTAGAACTGCGACTCCTTCGTTTCCGTCTTGATCGAGTCGACTTCTTCCTGGCGGGCTTTGGCGTGTTCCTTCGCCTTTATCGTCGCCTGGTGCGTCGCCTCGTAGGTGTCGACCATTGCTTTCGCGATCAGCGCCGCGCCTGCAGCTGCCGCTACCCATGGTACTGCCTTCTGCGCTGCAGACAACAGTCTTGTCGCTGCTGTGGCTTCGCCTTCGACGACCGTCATGGCCGCCAGTGCGCCTTTCGCTGATGCAATCGCTTTCACGCTTCCGCTGAATACTTTCGCCGTGCCACCCATTACTAGAAGCATCGGCCCTGCAGCGCCTGCCAGCAGCCCGATCTTGACCGCCGCATCTTTACCGCCCGCCGAGAGGTTATTGAACCAGTCCGTCAGGTTCTGTGCTGCCTTTACGGCCTTCTTTGCCATCGGTACGAGCGTGTCGCCTACGGAGATGGCCAGCTCCTGCATCTGTGACTTCAGGATCGTGACCTGTCCGCCCAGGTTGTCCTGCATGGTCTCGGCCATCTTTTCAGCCGTTCCGTC
Source organism: uncultured Pseudomonadota bacterium (assembly GCA_902783675.1). GTDB lineage: Bacteria > Pseudomonadota > Alphaproteobacteria > CACZRW01 > CACZRW01 > CACZRW01. The sequence continues at coordinate 1,050 of CACZRW010000218.1, forward strand.
CGCATTATTCAAGGCGTTTTCTAATTTTTGAATATCCTTCGGCGACGCATTCATCAGGGCGAGAAATCCAGACATAGCATTCCGCCCTACAAGGCTTTCTGCTGCCGCTGCTTGTTCTGATTCCGTCAGGCCCGAAAATGCCTTCCGTGAATCGGCGAGGATATCATTCAGCGACCTCATTGATCCGTCGGCATTAGTCGTCGCTATTGTGACGTCCCCGATCGCTTTCCCGCTTATCGTGAAATCATGCGACAGTTTCGTCATGATATTCCGGAGCGATGTACCTGCCTGTGATGATTTGATTCCCGCATTCGCCATCAACCCGATTGCTTCTGCAGTATCTTCGACAGAATATCCCAATGCTCCGGCGATTGGAGCCGCGTATTTAAATGTCTCACCCATCATAGAGACATTCGTGTTCGCATTACTGGAAGCCGCAGCAAGGACATCTGCAAAATGGCCTGAGTCTTTCGCAGAAAGGCCGAACGCAGTCAGTGCGTCTGTCACGATGTCCGATGTCGTCGCGAGATCTTCTCCAGATGCCGCCGCGAGGTTCATGATACCCTCGATACCGGAGAGCATATCTTTCGTTTTCCAGCCGGCCATGGCCATGTAGTTCATGGCTTCAGCCGCTTCAGATGCGGAGAACTTCGTCTTCGAGCCCATCTCCCGGGCCTTGTCCCGCAGCGCATCGAAATCTTTGCCGGTCGCGCCGGATACCGCTGAGACCTTCGACATGGAGGAATCGAACTCTGCGGTTGTCCTGACGGCCAGCCCGCCCAGGAGCCCCGTTGCGATCGACAGGCCCCGGAGGGAGTTGCCCGCCGCTGTGGCCTTGTTTCCGAACGTCTCCATGTGTGCTGCCGCCACTCCGATTCTGGAGCTTTGTACAGCAAAACGCGCCTGCTCTGCTACAAGCTCTTTCAGGCGCGCTTCCGTTTGTACTATTTCTCTTTGCAGTTTTCTGAA
>CACZRW010000219.1 GCA_902783675.1 uncultured Pseudomonadota bacterium
GAAACCGCCGTACCCTACCACGCACACTACAGCGCTTAATGTAGGGGACGGCGCTCGCCGACGTCCCGCATCCTTTCCTCTCCATCCATCCGCGAAGCGCCAAAAGCCTTCTCCCCCGGTGGGGAAGGTGTCACCCGAAGGGTGGCGGATGAGGGGAAGCCCTTCCCGAAAATGCCAATCCGAGCGAAGCCCCTCCCTTTTTTATCAAAACAGCGCCTGTTAAATTTTACTTCTCCTTCGGCTTGCTGACGAGTCCCGCCAACAGCGACAGCACCACCGCCGCGCCGATCCCCGCCGCCGAAGCGGTCAGCGCTCCCGTCAGGATCCCGACGGCGCCGTCCCTGTCGACCGCGTCGCGCACGCCCTGCGCCATCAGATGCCCGAAGCCTGACAGCGGCACGGTCGCGCCGGCTCCCGCGATCTGCGTCAGCGGCTCATACAAGCCGACCGCCGATAATATCACGCCCGTCACCACAAAGCCCGTCAATATCCGCGCGGGCGTCAGCTTCGTGCGGTCGATCAGCACCTGACCGATCAGGCACAGCGCTCCTCCGATCAAAAAAGCCCATAAAAACTGCATATTTACCATCCTTTCTCCCCGGAAAGATATTGAAAAATCCTCTATATAATGTTATTATATATATTTAGTGATAAATCATACAATGATATTCTCATATTCTGACTTCTTAATCCAAAAGGAGGAATCATATTGCTTGAGCTCAGCTTTCCCAATCGGCCGTACCGTACCAAGGGCGGCGTACACGCTCCGCATAACAAAAATACCGCGCACAAAGAGAGCGTGTTCCTGCCGACGCCCTCGATGGTCGTCCTGCCGATGACACAGCATATCGGCGCTCCGTGCAAGCCGCTGGTCAAGGTCGGCGACACGGTCGACGTCGGACAAAAAATAGCGGCAAGCGACGCCTTCGTCAGCGCTCCGATCCACGCGAGCGTTTCCGGCAAGGTCAAAAAGATCGACAAGGTCACCATGCCGAGCGGCAGCAAGGTGGACGCGATCTTTATCGAGAGCGACGGCGAGATGCGCCTGTCGCCCGACATCAAACCCCCGCAGGTAGAATCCGTCTCCGACCTGATCGCCGCCGTGCGCGAAAGCGGACTGGTGGGTCTCGGCGGCGCGGGCTTCCCGACCGCGGTCAAGCTCAGCATCCCGCCGGATAAAAACGTCGACACCATGGTCATCAACGTCGCCGAGTGCGAGCCCTACATCACCTCCGACCACCGCGAGATCCTCGAGAACTCGTGGGACGTCATCTCCGGCATCATCACGGTCAAGGAATTTCTCAATATCCACCGCGTCATCGTCGGCATCGAGGACAACAAGCCCGACGCGATCAAAGCCCTGCGCGAAACGGTCGACAACTCGCTCGACCCCGATGACGAGATCCGCGTACTGCCGCTGAAAGCGACCTATCCGCAGGGTGCGGAAAAAGTTCTGATCAAGGCGTGTACCGGACGCGAGGTACCGATGGGCGGTCTGCCCAGCGACGCAGGCTGTCTTGTGATGAACGTCGGCTCGATCGCTTTTATCGCGCGCTATCTCAAGACCGGCGTCCCGCTGATCTCCCGCCGGCTGACGGTCGACGGCGGCTGTATCGAAAACCCGACCAACGTCATCGTCCCCATCGGCACGCCGATCAAAGAAGTCATCGACTTCGTCGGCGGCTACAGGGAACAGCCCTACAAGCTGCTCATGGGCGGCCCGATGATGGGCGTCGCCTTACCGAACGACGAGCTGTACATCATGAAGCAGAACAACGCGATCCTTGCCCTTTCCGAGAAAGAGGCAAAGCACAGCGAACCCTCCGCGTGCATCCGCTGCGGCAAGTGCCTTGACGCCTGCCCGATGCGCCTGCAGCCCGTGGAGCTGTCTAACGCCGCCGACCGCGGCGACGTCGACGCGCTGAATCTCTACAACGCCATGAACTGCATGGAATGCGGCTGCTGTTCCTTCGCCTGTCCCGCCAAGCGCCACCTGGTACAGAATATCCGCGTCGGCAAAGCGCTGATCCAGAAGGCGAAGCGTGAAGCCGCCGAAAAAGGAGGTAAATGATCATGGACGC
>CACZRW010000220.1 GCA_902783675.1 uncultured Pseudomonadota bacterium
GACTACGACCTCGCCACGAGCAACGTCATGGCAGCCGTCATGAACGGATGCCGCGGAGTGCATACAGCCGTCAACGGACTCGGCGAACGTGCCGGCAATGCGCCCCTCTCAAGCGTTGAGGCCATCCTGCGCGACCAGTGTCATGTCATGACGCGCATCGACGAGGCTGCACTCAACGACGTCAGTCGCATGGTGGAGAATCTTTCCGGCATAGCCGTGCCGCCCAACAAGCCAATCATCGGCGAGTCAGTCTTCACTCAGGTGGCAGGCGTACATGCCGACGGCGACAACAAACACAGCCTCTATTGCAACGAACTGTTGCCAGAGCGTTTCGGCCGCAAGCGCGAATATGCGCTGGGCAAAAACTCCGGCAAGGCAAACATACTCAAGAACCTTGAAGAACTGGGATTGGAACTGACACCCGAGCAGACACGCCGCGTCACCGACCGCATCATTGAGCTTGGCGACAAGAAGCAGCTCGTCACACAGGAAGACCTCCCTTACATCGTCAGCGATGTGCTCAAGCACTCCGCACCCGACGACAAGGTGAAGCTCGTCAGCTACATGGTCACAACGGCCTACGGACTCAAGCCTATGGCGAGTGTCAAACTCGACGTGAACGGCGAGATATACGAGGAGAGTGCCATGGGCGACGGTATGTACGACGCCTTCGTACGTGCCTGCCGCCACATCTACAAGAACAAGCTTCAGCGCACGTTCCCGTGGCTCACCAACTATCAGGTCAGCATACCGCCAGGCGGACGCACCGATGCGTTGGTACAGACCACCATTTCGTGGACTTACGAGGACCGTTCCTACCGCACACGTGCCCTTGATGCCGACCAGACAGAAGCCGCCATCAAGGCAACGATAAAGATGCTCAACCTCATCGAGATGTAGGCCGTTCCGTCGGTTGTCCTAAGGTTTTTACGCCGCCCTTGTTTCTTTGCCGATGCAAAGCCGTAAAGCCGTGGAGCAGACTCTCCGACAACTCTCCGCATCCATCGTACATACGCGTAGTCGGGCGCAAGATTCGGCTTTGCTCTATAGGTCGTGCAGACCTGAGCAAACCGTTCCTTCCCCGTAACTCCATCATACTAAAATAGCCGTACCCTCATACAGCGAAGTATTTGCATACTCTGCTGCATGAGGGTACGGCTATTTTTTTGCCCTTATGCCAATATGTCATGTCGTTGTAGTCTGTCGACCACGGGCCGGTAACCGTTCACATCAACATATCTCGGTCCGCCGTTCTCTGTGTGCTCTCGTCACGCCCGTTGCTTTCATGCCGTAGCACCGTCGGCGTGTTCGTGCGCCTGTCAGTCTTCAGAACGCATAACCGAAGCTAAGATATGGGCAGAAGCTCTTTGTCATGGCATGACTTCCGCCGAGGTTAAAGCTTGGACTGATACCAGCGCGAAACTGGAATCCACGCGACGGCTGATAGCGGTAGCCGATGTTGCCGAAGAAATAATAGCCCCAGAAACTGTTCTTGACTTCTCCTGCATACTCACTTACGTAGTAAGGTATGTCGGAAGCATCGTCTGCCAGCTTCATGTTCCATACGTCGTACTTCTCCGTGTAGTAGCCGAGGTTAAGCCCCAGCCCGAGTTCGAGCTTGCTTCGTTTCTTACCCAAAAGGTAGTTTATCTCCAGTGGAATGTCGGGACCTTGGAATGAGTCCGAACCCGAAAACATGTTGTAATTTGCAAAATAGGTGTAGCCCAGACCTATGCGGTATCCCCATGGACAATCAGCCTTAAATCGTGAATCGTAATTGATGCCTGCAACGTTCGATGCGCCCAACAGTTCCAGATAGATACTTCGGCTTGGCGTCTCGCTTGTCTTCTGTGCCTTAGCCTCGAGCGATACAATGGCTGCGATGATGATAGTTACTAATTTAATTCGTTTCATTTATGTTGTTTTTTATCTCGTCATAATCGGAACTCTATGCATTTGCTTTTCCCGCAATAATGCTGGTGCATATTGCTGTATTGCTGATGTCTTGCGATTGCCATCTGCAATAGTAGAAATTATTAAAGGCTTATAGTCGTTGTCACGAACGATGTGGTTGTCTTAAATCTACAATAGTAGAAATTATTAAAGGCTTATAGCCCGGATGCTGCTCGATTCTTTCTATTACATATCTACAATAGTAGAAATTATTAAAGGCTTATAGCCACGCCCGTCTCGTCAGTAGTATATTCAAATCTACAATAGTAGAAATTATTAAAGGCTTATAGCCTGGAAGTGTATTGCGGAGCACGTCATTATCTACAATAGTAGAAATTATTAAAGGCTTATAGCCGACGGGATGAAGTTTATTGTCAACGGAATCTACAATAGTAGAAATTATTAAAGGCTTATAGCCTCTATTTGTATGCAAATTTAGTACAATTACATGATATACAAAAGAAAGATTACATATTTTTAACTACATAATTTACCCACCTCTCATACATACGGAAGATTGCGCTGACGTAAGTGGCAGAAAATCAGTTTTGTTTTGTTGCCGTTCTTTCTGCATATTAACAGACTTTTGTTTAATCAAAAATATACAATATCTTGATCATGATGTATGGCATTACCATATTTCTTGAGTTTAACACTTGCCACATCAAATATAATTACACTGTCACAACCCTCAAATTTCTTGGCAAATTCATATTCAATTCATATTTGCGTTCTATCAGTTTCTTTTCTTTTGTCTTGTA
>CACZRW010000221.1 GCA_902783675.1 uncultured Pseudomonadota bacterium
TTATCAAGGAATACTATTTCCTCAGGTACCATATAATGGGGCATTTTGCTTCTCATATAATCGACAAGAGGCTTTGTATCAAACTCAGTGCCTTCAATAATCAAATACAAATGGTTAACACCTTCTTTATCAATGGCGAGACAAACCAGATTCTTGTCAGAGAAAACACGCGCATGATGCTCAATCTCACCTAGCTCCACGCGGAAACCTTGTATTTTAACTTGATTGTCAATTCTACCAGAATACATTATATCGCCATCTGCATCCTTATAGCAAAGATCTCCTGTCTTATAGAACCGCTCCGGTATTCCATTCACATCTCTAACAAAGAAAGAAGAAGCATTCTTTTCGGGGTTATTCCAATAACCACGTGTTACTTGACTACCAGATATGCACAATTCGCCTTTTTCACCCTGCGGAACTTCATTACCTTTATCATCCAATATAATTCCATAGCAATGTTTAAGGGTCTTTCCAATCGAAATAATACCATTCAATTCCTTATTCTTCTCAGTTCTTGACAATTTATAGTAGGTACAATAAATTGTGGTTTCTGTAGGACCGTAAAAATCATATAATTCAACATTAGGACAATACTTATAGGCTGATTCCAATAAGTCGCGAGGGCAAGCCTCCGCAGTTAAAATACATGCCTTCAAGGAGGACATATCCAACTGGTCAAAGAATGGCATCATATATCTAAGCATAGAAGGAGCCATGACTGCAAATGTCAAGTTATACTCCTCCTGCAGACCAGCGACTGCCAGATACTTTCCTTCGCCATAAGGTACTGTAAAAGCACAAGCACCAGTGGTCAATGCTGCCAAATAACATTGTACAGAAACGTCAAAGGTCAAATCAAAGCATTGTAGGCATCTATCTCCAACTCCTAGTTTAATCCCCGTATCCCAGAACGAATCCATGAAAGATCCAATGTTATTTCTCGTTAAAGACACACCCTTTGGTTTACCGGTACTTCCTGAAGTAAACAGGATATAGGCCAGATCATTATCGTCTATATCTGTACGATAATTCAAATCTACTTTCTTTACAGATACCATTTTTGTGTCAATAACCATTGACTCATTGTAACGCGTTCGTTTAGAAGAATCAAGTATAGTATCAATACTAACCTGCTCTATAATATCATTACATCTGTCAATAGGTTGTTTGATATGCAAGGGCACATAGCAATATCCATCCATCCATAAAGCAATGATGGATGCATATGTCTCAAGATCATTATTTGTTACAAGACCAATATGTCTATTTCCTATAGCACGTTCAGAAAGAAGTCCTCTTATATTAAGGACTCTTTCCTTCAAATCTCCATACGTGTAAAACTTGCCTTTTATACAAAAAGCGTTTTCAACACTAACTTTTTCCAAATTGGAAATGATTGGTCGTAAAATTTGCTCAACAAACATAGATATATGATTTATTCAAATTGTCTACAATGAAACTATCTGCCCGATAATAGCTTTCTAATCTTGGGCATGTGTCCATTAATAAAAGAACTAATCAGTGTGCAGATAGTAATAACTAGCACTATTCTCAGAAGATAACATACTATTAATAAGAAACAATACTTGTTTGCTGTACTAATTGTTATTTCAAAACTTGTCCCTGTAATAATAGAACAACAATAGTTTAACATTTTGGCTATATATGGAATTAACAAAGAGTGAGCTGCAAAAATAAAGAACACATCAGCCTCATGTCTCAGACAAAAATCTGATACCTTGTTAACAAGTCGATTCTTATATCTTAAACGTTCTTCATTGAAAGAAGAAAACAAATTAATTATACTTACTACTCCAGTTATGATAAAAAAAGGAAATAAATAATTCCCAATTTTAGAAGCTGCCCCAGCAAATGGGATAATCAATAGCCATAGTATAACAAACAACACAGCAATAGTCCGACCAGCCTTTTTAAAGGTTGTAGTTAAATTCATGTTAGAAAGAGAGAAGAATGCTCCCATACTAAAGAACAAAACTGGTTCTGGTGACAA
>CACZRW010000222.1 GCA_902783675.1 uncultured Pseudomonadota bacterium
AAGCCGTTGGGGGCATCGTGGAAGGACTTGAAGATACCGCTGATGGGCGAGACGTTGTAGTAGCCTTCGCCCTCGAGCCATGCACGGTAGTCGGCATAGTTCTCTTCGTAGTCTTTTGCCTCACCGCCTTCGGTCTCCACCATGTGCTTCACGTACTGATCCATCGTGGGACGTGTGGGCACGAGGAGCTTGTTGGCATCGGCAGCGATGGTGAGGGTATTGTATTCGTCGAAGGGAACGAGCAGGGAAAGACCGAAGCGCATGTTGGTGGGGATGAACTCGGAGGTGTTGCCACTGTCGTAGGAAATCTTGGAACCGATGTTGCTGATGTTGAGACCCCAGCCCAATTGGCTCTCATGCCCGCCCAGGTTGATGTAGCCGTTGTGGTAGAGGGCGATGTCGGCGGCGAAGGCGGAACCTGGGGAGGTCTCGTCGTCGCCCTTGTAGGCAAGGTCGGAATAGATGTAGCGCAGGGCCACACCAGCCGAGAAGGTCTCGGAGAGCATGCGTGAGTAGGCCAGATCGACCGACATCTCGTAGGGCTTGAAGGTCACGTTCTCATCGTCGGCCAACTGCACCTCACCCAAAGAGAAGTAGCGGAGTGAGGCGGAGAGCGCGTCGTAGTCGCCCAGACGGTAGTAGCCTGTCAGGTTGGCAAGGTCGATACCATCCACCAACTGACGGAGCCAAGGGGTGTAGTTGAGCGACACTCCTGCACGGCTGATGCAGAAGGGGTATTTGGCAGGGTTCCAATACTGCGAGTTGACGTCAGGGTCGGTGGCCGCGCCGACATCGCCAAGACCTGCCGAACGTGCGTCAGGGGCAATGGCGAGGGAGGTCACGCCATGATAGATGGGGTTAAGCTGGTTTTTCACATCCTGTGCTTTTGCCACGAGAGCAATCACAAGGAGCGTGAGTATGCAAAGCGTTTTCTTCATCATGAATTGAGTTTTTATTGCTATGGGGCTTCGACGTTGGGAAAAGAGCCCTCTTATAGAAACGAGATTCGAGGTGCTTTATTGTGTGACGATAAACTTTTCTGAATGAGAGGTGATGATGCCCTTGGGCGAAACGAGGCGTTCGCGACGGATGTAGATGCCCTTGGGCGGAGAAATCGTGTCGTCCACTTTCAAGAGCCGACGCCCAGCCATATCATAGATTTCATATTCCTTGACGAGTCCCTCGACGGCTTCGAACTGATAATTGGCCTGTCCCATGTTGTTAAGCGTGTCGAAGGCGCGGATGACGAGCGAATGCTTGCCGGCAGCGATGGCTGGCAGGGTGTAGGTGATGGAGCCGCTGCGGTAGTCGCCCACAAACTGGGTGAAATAACTGTTGAGCGTGTAGGTGGTGGCTTCATTGCCGTCGATGATGGCCACGATGTCATGTCCCAAGCCATTGCCCGTGGTGTTGATACCGCTGGTGTCGTTGAGTTCGATGTAGAACGTAGGCGTCGTGGTGGTATAATGGTATTGAGTCATGTTGAAACCGTCGCTGAAAGTGGCAATCTTTGGACCAACAGTGTCGGCAAGTATCTCTGGCGACGTGCCACCAATGCGGAAGTCCTCGAAACGTCCCTGCGCCTCAGCATCCTTTTCGAGGCTGGTGGCATAGAGCAGGATGAGTCCTTTGCCATTGGAATAGTTGATGTCGAGCGGTACGGGGAAGGTGAACTTGAACTTGCCAGCCGTCACGGTGTCGGTGCCAGCATAGAGGGTTCGTGTGCGGTCATCGTACTCGAAAGGTTTACCTTCAGCACCGATATTGTTCTTGCAGACGATATGCTCCTCAGTATCATAAACGAGCGGAGAAATCACACCATCGAACTGGGTGGCAAGCTCTCCCTGGGCATCGACGATATGACCACCGATGGTGACAGTCTCACCAGCGGAAATGGTGGGCAGGTTGCGGGTATCGATAGCCTCACCATTGAAAGTATCAATCTTCACCTTGTAGGTCGGCGTGATGAATCGGATGGCAGGGTCGCCCAAGAGAATGAAGTGCGCCTTGTTGATGGTGTCGAGCTTGGAGAGATAGGTCTTTGCCTCGATGATATCGACCTTTGCCTGTGCCAATGCCTCGCCAATGGTGAAAGGCTGGCCGTTGTTCTTGGTGGCAAAGGCATGCGACATGAAATTGCGGTTGATGGTGCGGTTAGGTGCGGAATACACGGTACGCGCCGTACCGATGAAGCCCATCGCAGCACCCTGCTTGTTAAGCACGGCTTCGCAAGCCAAATTCTCCATGTTCATATCGAATGGAGCCACGTCGCAGGCTGCCGTAATCCACAGAGGAAGACGGGGAGATTTCCACTCCTGGAAGTTGATGGTCTTCATCACCTGCTCATGCGACAAGGCATAATTCACGCCATGACCTGTGTAGTTCATGATGAGCGCACCTTCCTGCATGGTCTGATTGATGTCGGCAATCACGCCAGGATAGGTGTTGCCTGTAGCGGATTGCTGACGCTCATAACTGTCCCAATAGATGCGCTTGTAGCGGTAGTCGGGAAAGAGCTTCTGGGTGTTGGTGAGCACGTTCTCGGCATCCTCCATGTGGATGGTGGTCACGTCGTCGTCGCCCATCATGCAAATGGTGTTCTTCCAGGCGTCAGCATATACATTATATATATATTGAGAAAGCTTATCAACAACCCCCTTGGCCTCACCTACCGAAGAGACCGGCAGACGACCCACACCACAATCGGGTTTCTCCTTCAGGGGCGAGACGCCCTTTTCGTCAGCCAGCAATGTGAAGTATTCCTCCAGCACGTAGGAATCGGTGTGCGACCACGAGTTGTCAGATTCATAGGCCAAGAGGTAGTCATCCTGCGACCTCCCCTTCAGACCGCTCGTGACGAAACGGTTGTCCCAAAGACAGTTGCCAAAGAGCAGCAGGTTCAGTTCGCCCTTCTGCGTTCCCGTTATCGGCGACTCCGTATATTGCTTGTCATAGAGCATCTTCATCAGCCGACGATAAGCAGTGGCATCGGGAGTGCCCGAAGAAAATTCGTTATAGATCTGATCGGCTCTGACCACCGCACAACGGATGCTGTCCTTCTGCGTATGAACCGCTGCCAGGCGCTGGGCCTGCTCGGTCAGAATCCCATTGGCAGGCACGATGATGAGCAGATTGATGCTGTCGAGCGCATGGAGGTCTTGATTCTCCACCGTCCCCACCGTCTCAGGAGTCGGGAAGGAAGCCGAGGTGTTGACCGCCACGTATTGGTCGGAGAACTTCGCCTCTGACAGCCCCACCTGATAGGTCGTGCCGGAGAGGGTTCCCGTCAGTTCATGAGGCTTTGAGGCTTTCGTCACATTCCAAATGCTGACACCATTGCTGGCTCCTTGCAGTTCGATGGCACTGGCTTCCTCATTGGGAGAGAATACCACATAGTCCTTTCCGGCCAAAGAGAGTTGAGCCTCAAAACTGGCACGGATATAGTCGAGATGTCCCGTGATGCCTGTCGTGCGCTGGTGCTTCAGCATGACGCTGAGCGACGAAGCGGTCTGGTCATACAGCGTGAAGCTGTTGCTGTTGACATACGCATACTGATAATTGGCCAAGGCTGAGAAAGCCAAACTGCCGAGTGAGTTGCCACCCACCGACACGTCGAGCGTGGAGGCACTGCTGCCCGCTGCACCAAACTGCACATCGAGGGTGATATCGCCACAACTGGTGTTGGGGAAATTCAAGGCATAAGTCTTCGTCGGTCCCGTGGAATAATCGTAAGCATCGAAGAAAGTACGTCCGGTGTTCAGGAACGAGTAGGCATCCTGCTCATAGAGCGCATGGGCA
>CACZRW010000223.1 GCA_902783675.1 uncultured Pseudomonadota bacterium
ACAGTCTTTAGGTTTATGCTTTCACCAAGCCTATTGGCATATATGGAAGCGATGTCGTTGACATCCACCTTGTCGCCGTCAAACCATAGTACAGTATCATAGTTCTCTCCATGTTTACCTGCTATTGACATGACCAGCTGGCTCTTGCCTATTCCGCTTAAACCATATACCTGTACAATTTGCTTTTCTTCAAGCAAATTATACACCTCATTCTCCTCTGGCCTGTTTACATAGTTTGGCGATGGCAAAGGGACATTATTGGTTTGAGGCATAATTAGGTAGTATCGCTTCGCTTCAGGCAAGAATCTAAGAATCCGCTCAATTTGTGTAGTCCTGAAAATATTGTGATACAACACCTCGCCTATCCTCTGGGCATCATATAGCTCAACGTGTAGCCTGCTATATTTTATTTCAATTTCTCGTTTAACTGCCTGATACTCTCCTCCTGTTGCCCTTTTGTTTCCAAACAAATAGATATGCTTACTTCCTGGACTATTTTTGATACAACCTTCTATATCTGACAATGGTTTCCCATTTGTAAAGTATTTCTCATCTGTTCCGCATTGACCAACTGTCTTCGCATCCTTAATCAAGTCAACAGAATAACCTACGGGCTTCAAATACAGATTATGGCCTTTCAATATCACCTCTGAGTCTGTCAAAAGCTCCATCAATGGCTGACACATATACTCAAAAGTGGTACCGTTCTGTACCTCTAAGTCTTTAACTACTGCTTTTACAAAATGTTGATGCAAATCCATCTCCGTATCTTCTCTATTAATCCCTTTCGTTCAGTGCCTTCTCCAAGGACAGTCTGTACCCATACCAAGTATCTGCATCTATACCTTCCATGTATTTATTCTCAAGATACTTCAAACTTTCCTTGGCCTCCTCTTCGGTCAGCCCTATTGATGCATCATAATATGGATAGGTGATTTCTCTGTTACCCTCTTCATCTTCCTTACATTTGAAGAACACCAATGATTCATTATGTCCTTGGAGAGCCTGAGCTAAATCATAAATCTCATGATAATCCAATTCGCCAACATTCTCCAGAAATTCCACAAAATCTGCAGGACGTATCATATTGGCAATATAATCCTCCATATTCAGATTAGATACAGCATTTATAATTTTTGCCGCCAAGACCTTCTGATTTTGCTCCCCGCCTCCAGGAAAATCCTTGCTAGTCAAAGTCAAATGCTCTATTTCCAACTGTTTCCTGAAAGCAGAGAAACACATTACAAAATAATCCTTTGTCAAGACTTTCTCTCTTCGTCCCTTTCTTATTAAACTCGGTAGGGCATAGATTACAGCTCTAAATCCTGTGGTCTTCCACAAGATATTCTTTTGAGGAATATCCCATTCCTTCGGAAAAACATCCTTTAGAGCACTATAACAGTTCATTAATATCTTTGTAATGACATCATCCTTATCATCTATGAAATACTCCCTAAGAGGGCATCTCTCATCTTGAACAAGTTTTTCTCCTCTCTTTATTCTTCTTGCATCGTCGTCAGGATTCTTAGAAATAAGCTGAAGCACAGATTTCGCAAAAGTACCCTGTGAAAGGGTTGCGTTATCTTGATTCTGCTCTTTTTTACCGAGCATCTTCAAACGATTATGGAACGGTGATGACTCCGAGTTATTCATTACCCTGGCAATCTGATGAACCGTCTTATGCGGACTCCTTTCCTTTGCCACATCAAAAAGATCATAAATTAAGCTAGGCGAAACCTTTACCTGATTGCTGTTGATAGTGGAGAAAACATATGCTTTTTGCTCGGTAGTCAGTCCAAACATTAAAACTACAGGCAAATAAAAAGATTCCACATAGCTAGATCTTTCTATTCCCCATAACCTATGTTGGCCATCTATCACATCCCCAATAATAGACTCATCCCCACCAATGTTTATTTTTCGTTTTTCTTCATCCACTTTGACGTTAGCATCCACATTAACACTCACGACAATAGGCGTCGGGAAAATAGCGTCTGGATCTGAGCAATACTCACCTATCTTCTTAATCCTCGGTTCACTCAACTCACGCTGAATGCCTTCAGCCTGCTGCCCACGACGAGTTACACTTACTATTTTCAGCAACACATTCGCCGGTATAGAGCACAAATAAAAAACTCCAATGGGTTGCCTAACTTCTATATAATCAAAACTTATCATAGTGCAGTATCCTTTCCATCATTAGTGATATCCGTACTCTTTTCGTCTATTTCCTCTACTGTCTCTTGTTCCTCTTCCAAATATCTGTCGTCATTCCATTCTTTTCCTTCATTGTTTTGAGCCATGAGCGATAATCCGAAAGCATACCAAGCGAAAAATATAGACAGCAGAAAGAAAACCAATTGTTTAACATCCACACACATTTTTAGAGGAGCAAAATCCTCGTACCTTACGCTTCTTATCTCCTGAGAAGCAAATGAGAAAAACACCGCACAAAGCAATAAGCAAAAAATTAACAGTGTGGTAAATACTATTGTCATCGAACGGAATTGCGGTTCCTTTCCATTCTTTATACGAGTAAACAAGGGTGCGATTAAGGAAGCAATCAAAACAAGAGCATAAGTATAGAAACTCCCAAATACACTATCCGGATATAAAGCTTGTGCAAAACTCCAATCCGGGTTCTGAAACAGAGTCCTGTTAACCACATTGATGATAGTACCTAGCTGACCAGCAACAACAACGAACATGCCCCACAAGAAAAATTCCACCTTATGTTTAAAGCATACGATGAAAGGGACAAATATTGCACCCCATACTTTATTATCTTTCTTTGC
>CACZRW010000224.1 GCA_902783675.1 uncultured Pseudomonadota bacterium
CCCGCGGGTTCATCCCCGGAAGCTTCGCTCCAAATGACGGTCTCCTCCGGTGGTGCCGATTCATAGGTTTGGGACGAATCGCCGTCCGAATGGGACGATTCATGATCCTCGGATGAACCGCTGTCCTCATGGGATAATTCATGGATCCCGGACGAGCCGCTGTCTTCGTGGGACGATTCGTAGCTCCCGGACGAACCGCTGTCCTCATGGGACGATTCGTGGCTCTCGGACGAACCGGCCTCTGAACCGGAGCTTTCGCTGTGCTCGGAGTCCTCTTCGATTACCTCCTCGGCAATAGCCGTGAACCATGTCGGCACATAATCGCCCAGCATGGCAAACATCATGGCGAATACCAGCAGCATCGCCATCACACGTTTTCCCGCATGGCTATGAAATTCAAATATGGTCTTACCTCCAATTCAGAAGTACAAGGTTCTGTGGTTGTCTGTGTCGCTTCTATATGCGACCGCCGCCTTTGACAGGGCGCGCCTGAACTGTTGGGGCATCGTTGGGCGACGGGCCAGGGCGGAGACGGTAATTGAAATGTCCATTGCCCGTCGCCGCGAAGCATTGTAACAGTTCAGGCCCACCCTGTCAAAGATCGTGGAAAAACAATTTTCTTAACGCCCTGAAGGGCTAAAAATTCTTTTTTCCACTCGGCTATGTTGTCCCTTGCCCGGAGTCTTTGGGCTCGGGAACCGAACGAATCCGGTAATTGATGGGGCGTGTATCGCTTCACAGTGGTACCTGAAGGTATTTACACACAAATTCGGACTTGACTCGTCAGAAGGCGAAATACCATTGCGCGAAGCGATAGAGGGCGTTTATCAATCTCCTGGCAAGCCATTTCGGCGAGTACATAAAAATGACAATGGGGCTGTAGGTGACAGGATATCGGCAGAACCAACGGTAGGTCTTCGGCGCGCATTCCCGAACCTCCCGAAGAAACGCGTCCAGCTTTGCCTCATCCTCGCGTCTGCCGCTAAGCAGCAGGTATACCACCGTGGCACTGGTCACCATTTCGATGTAACGGAGCATGTAGTAGCGCCGCTTCGGTTCCCGCGTCCAGTCCAGTTCGACGGCGCGAAACATCTCCCGATTGATCGCAAGCTGCTGGTCCAGGCGCTTCAGGATCACGCTGACCTGGGTGGACTGGCCCTGCCGGCCGATCACATAATGGTACAAATCCACATCCAGATAGTACAATTTCTCCACATTGGACAGGGGCAGATAGACGAAAAGGTTGTCCTCATAACAGCAATGCTCTGGCAGGGCAAGCCCGCAATCCCGCAGAAGGCCCGTCCGAAAGGACACCGCATGGATCATCAGCAGATCGCCGACCCGAAAGCGCCGGGTGTCCTCCCAGCCGAACACCCAGCCTTCAGGCAGCACACCCTTATAGCGCACACGATGCCTGTGGCGGGCGGCCTTGTCAAAGATGAAGTTCGTGATGAACATGTCCACCGGTTCGCCCCGCGCCTCCAGGGCTTCCAGCGCATCGAGGGTTTTCGTCAGGGCGTCGGGCTCCACCCAGTCGTCCGAATCCACCACCCGGAAATATCGCCCGGACGCCTCCCGCAGCCCCGCCATGATCGCGCCGCCGTGGCCGCCGTTGGGCTGATGGATGGCGCGTACCCTTTGGGGATAGCTCCGGGCATAGTCGTCCGCGATGAGGCCCGTGGCATCGGTGGAGCCGTCGTCCACGATGAGAATCTCCAGGCGATCCCCGCCTGGAAGCAGACTGTCCACCGCGCGGCGCAGATAGTCCTGTGAATTATAACAGGGAACGATGACGCTCAGGAGCTTATTCATTTTCTTATTCCTCTGATTTTTTGAAATTTGATAACTGTTCAGCCGTCCGCCTGACAATCCGCGAACTTCGTACAGGGCGGCGCCGAAACGGCGCCCCTACAGGGGTGACGCATAACGATACAGCGATTCCTGACAATACTTCAGAAGCCCGATAAGCAGGGATTTATCGGGGGGAATGGAGAATGAAGTTAGCCCACAAACATAGGCATTCTACATTTTCCATTGTCCATTATCCATTATCCATTTACTGAAACGAATTCCAATTTACCAGTGTGGGCTGAACAGTCAGGGTTGGGGCTTTGGAAACACATTCTAATTTCGTAACTAAGTCATGACCACCACTTCAAGTGGTGGTTTGAGATAAGCCCTATAAGGGCTAATTACTTGCACGCCTAAAAGGCAGTATCGCAAGCACAATACTGTCAGCCGCTCAAAGCGGCTATCTCAGCGTTCTATCTTCTTTCCGCGATTCTTCCTGCTGCTCTCGTA
>CACZRW010000225.1 GCA_902783675.1 uncultured Pseudomonadota bacterium
CCACTTTTCCGACAGCGACGAGGACATGCACACTTACGACCTGTTCTGCGACGCTGTTATGTACTACGTGCTTACACACGACAATAAGAAAAGAGCTTAATCAGTACGACTATGACAGAGCAAGAACTTAAAAAGTACAAGGTGCAAGTTCCGAAAGGCTTTCCCGTAGCCTTTCGGGACACTCGCATTACGGACGAGTACGGCATCTATGAAACGGGATTGTTTCAGTATCAGGGCATGAAGATTCTCATTAGCATTGACGATGGCAAGTGGCACTTGTCTGTCAGCGCAAAGTACCCGCTTGGCTATGAGCAGCTGAAAAAGGTGCGCTACATGTTCCTGCCAAACGCAATGCACGTTGCGCAGATATTCCCGCCCAGGGAGCAGTTTGTAAACGTTCATACGTGCTGCTGGCACTTATGGGAAATAGACTTTGAGAATGACGGCAACAATGAGTAACAGAACGGACAATATTGTACGTGTTGCAATGTGGCTGCTTATAGTGGCTTGCAGTCTGCAAAGCGTTTACTACCTGCTTCACTTGCAGCTTGCGGAAACGTTTCTATTCGCGCTGTCAGCAGCACAAAGCTGGTGCAATATTGTCATGCTAAACGAAACAGAGTTATGATGATACTTTTCAAAGACGAGCAAGGCAACAGCGTTGGCAGATGGGTCAACGTGGAGTATGCCGACCACGGAACGCCACAAATAGGCGACCATGTTATACTGCACAGCGGCGACTATAACGAGCTTGCGCAGGAGTTTGTAATCAAGTACCGCACGTTTGACGGCACAAAGATGAATGTTGTTTACGCGACGGTCGAAGCAGTAGGAAAGGAGTACAAGGTATGACAGTAAACATCACAATTAAGGCAGAACACGGCGAGCTTAAGCTGGAGGGCTGCACAAAGTCACCACTTGTTGACGCACTGGAAGATGCGCTTAAGAACTTTGACGACTTGCTCGTAGGCAAGCCCAAGAAGATAATAATTGACAACATCAAACAGTAAACGACTATGGCACAGCAGAAGATGATTGGCTCTGAAATGTTCATTGAGCGCATACAGGAGTTTATCGACAAGCAGATTGCGGAGGATGCAGCGTTTGCGGAAAAGGTGCGCAACACAAAGCGCACTGTGAACGATTGCGCTGCATGGATGATTGAGAAGCTTGCACAGGACTTTCAAAAGACGGGCAAGATGGGCTACGACGACAGCGAGATTTACGGGCTTGCACTGCATTTCTTCGACGAGCCTAACCTAAAGGCAAAGGGCAACTTGAATTTCCAAGGGCTGATAATGAGCAACCGCCCGGCGACAAGGCCATACAAGCCGCGTGAGCTTACGGACGAGGAAAAGGCACGCTTGGACGATGCAGCACGTGAGCAGTACAAGAACGAGCAGCTTAACAAGCTACGTATGCAGGAACAAAAGGAGCGAGAGAAAGAAGAAAAGCGCATTGCAAAGGCAAAGGAACGCCAGCAGCAGCAAGCACAGCAGTATGTTCAACCCTCATTATTTGATATGTAACTATGGATAAAATCAGTCTTTATCAGGAAATGCTTTTAGAAGCAATGAAGCGCCGCATCAATGCAGCAGCGGACGAGCAGAACGCGCTTAGAAACTTGTTCAACGCCAAAATCAATTTTATTTGGAACAAGATAGCAAACCGCGAGTTTCTTATTGACGGGCGCAAGTGTATTCCGTCGAAAATCAAGTGGTACGAATCGCATTACAACGACGGTAATCCCTACGTGCTGAATATCAGTTTTCTTGTTGTTCCCTCGTACTTGCGTGAGCACTACAACCTAACGAAAACGGAACGCAGTCACATAAACAGGTACGAGCAGGAGGTTTTCAACAAGTACAGCTTCAACTCCAACTACTGTAACGAAAACGAGCTGCTGATGGATAAGGTGTACCGTGAATTTCATTGGGAGCTGTACAACTGCCGTAACAACATACTGCTGTACGATAGCAGGGAATGGTCGTGGGACTTGGACGGCATAACATTAGACAGCTTTGTTAGAAACGGAATGACGATGGATAGTCAATTTCTTTGGTAGCTATG
This sequence comes from uncultured Pseudomonadota bacterium, assembly GCA_902783675.1. GTDB lineage: Bacteria > Pseudomonadota > Alphaproteobacteria > CACZRW01 > CACZRW01 > CACZRW01. The sequence goes on from CACZRW010000225.1 coordinate 2,071, forward strand.
ACACCACACACTAAAGCACAGAAAGAAGTCGTGCAGTTGGCAACCCAGCTGCACGACTTGACAAAGGCAGAAAGAGTTTGGGCGTTGAAAAACGTGCCTTACTTCATAGGACACGCAAGCCGTGGTACTGTCACTTGTATGCACTGCGGACATACGTTTGACTACAAGGGCAAGGAAACGCAACGCTGCCCTCACTGCAAGCGCAC
>CACZRW010000226.1 GCA_902783675.1 uncultured Pseudomonadota bacterium
ATTACATCTACGAGTGTAACGTACGAGGGTGGTTCATTGACTCCGAGTTTGAGCGAGAATGTTTATTCGTTCACGATGCCGGATAAGGACGCAACGATTGTTGTAAGCTACAGCGAGGATGATAAGTATAGTATCTCGTTCGCTAAGAACGGTGCTTCCGGTGATGATCCTACCGGTTTCGGTAGTCAGTACTATGCAGGAACACCGATTACTCTGCCGAATTGCCCGTACACCTACGACGACATGAAGTTCACCGGTTGGGTAGTAACGTATGGTGAGAGTATTAGTGTTCCGCAATCCGAAGGTGTATTTAGCATGCCGGCAGGTGATGTAACCATTTCTGCTCAATGGGCAGAGAAGCAATACTGTGCATTGACACTTCGTGTGAATGGCCAAGATCAAACGCCGATTTATATAGAGCGTCAAGAGCCTTATGATCTGACATCGCATAATCCTTCCAAGGACGGCTATACATTCTATGGTTGGGCAGAGTTGAACGAAGATGTAGAGGATGATGTAGCGGTTGCTCCAACTGTTCTTGCAAATCACATCTTTACTCCTGCGGCTAATGAGGAGAGCAAGAAACTGTATGCAGTATTCAAGCATGCAGAAAGTGTGGATACAAAGGATGTCCTGACGGCTGAGGACTTGGCGGCTGAAGGTACTGTTTATACTGATTTCTCAGGTGTGTCCAAGACTTCGGATGCAGTTTATGCAGGTAGTTCGGCTTTGGATGGAGGAGAGAATATACAGTTGAAGAGTAAAAATTCTAATTCCGGTATTGTGTCTACCACCTCAGGCGGTATCATCAAATCGGTAAAAATCAATGTAGGCAGCGGCAGTAATACTGTAGATGTATATGGTTCGAATAGCGCATATTCGGAGGCAGCCGATTTGTATGGAAATAGCAAAGGTACAAAGATTGGAAGCACAACTGAAACGGGTACTATTACCCCGACCGCGCAACAGGTATTTGAATATGTAGGTATTCGTTCAAATAATGGTGCGATCTATCTCAGCAGTGTAGAAATAACGTGGACTAATTCTACTTATACCTACACAACTATTCCTGCTACGTTATATAATGTAACCTATACCTTAGGTAATGGTGAATGGTCCGGAGATGGTTGTCCTGACACGCAAGTAAAGGACGGTATGGAATACACCATTTGTTCTGAGAATCCGGTGCGCGACGGCTTTAAATTCGTTGAATGGCAAATAGGTGGTGTAGCTAAGAGTGGTGAGATTACCATCAGTGGTAATACTGAGATCGTGGCTGTGTGGACTCCGAAAGCCAAGAGTGCATTGACCTATGCTCCGGGTGTGGGTTCCGGTGAGCAACAAACCACCAACAATGTTGAAGAAGGAACAGTGATCACACTGCCGTCTATCGGTACCGGCGAAGGTCAGATTAACTTCAGCAAGACTGGCTATAAGTTCGTTGGCTGGAATGATGGCACCGACACTTACGCAAGTGGTGCTTCCTTCACGATGCCGGCTCAGGATGTTACGCTGACTGCTCAGTGGATAGAAGGAGTTGATTTCACATGGGTAGCCAAGGATGGAAATTATGGAAATGGTAACCCAGTGACTACTGCAACTACAGAACCTATCGCTATTACATTTGCAAAAGGTGACGGTTCTACGGCACCGACATTCTACGGAAGTTCAACATCAGGCGAGGTTCGTATGTATAAAGATAATACAATAACCATCGCTACGGCAGCTGATAACCAATTGATAAAGTCTATTGTCTTTACTTTTGGCGGCGAAAGTAATACCAGCCTGTCTGGTAATGGCTTAAGCGTTGACGGTGCAACAGGTACATGGAGCGGCTTGGCAAAAACGTTGACCTTTATTAATAATACGGCTAGCAATGATAAAGCTTATGTCGAAGCTATTACGGTTACTTACGCTAACGGTACTGTAACAACGCTGTCGATTGCGGACATCGCATTGAAGACTTCTGATGAAGAGGCTACAGCGATTTCGCCGGTTTGCAATGTGACTCCGACTCCGACTATTACTTATAGCGGATATGATACAGATCTTATCACTATCGAGAACGGAACGGTTGCTCATAAGGGTGTAATCGGTAACACGACTGTTACTGCAACCATTGCTCAGGGTAGCAACTATTTAGCTGCAACGACGACCTTTATGGTTACGGTTTCTGAGTTAACGATGCCGGAAATGTCGTTCCCTGAAGATTCGTATAATGCTAAGTTGGGTAAAGACTTTGCAGAGCCGGTTCTGACGACCGATCCTGCAGCGCTCGATGTAACATACAGCAGTAGTGTTGAGACTGTCGCTACGGTAGATGAAGCAACCGGCGTAATTACGCTCGTTGGTGAAGGTACGACCGTTATTACGGCTGCATTTGCAGGAAACGATAACTATTCGCCGAACACCGCAACCTATACACTGAATGTTATTGATCCGACCAAGGATGTACTGACGGCCGAGGCAATTGAAGCGGGTTCATCTTATACAGATTGGAGCGAAAAGACATTCTCTTCCGATGTTGAGTACGCAGGTAATAGTATGACCGGTGTTTCTGAGCATGCCGGTGCAATCCAGATGCGTAACAGCAACAGTACACAAGCCAAGTCAGGTATCGTGACAACTACGGCTATTGGTTATCTGAAGAATATTTCCGCTACGGAGACGACGAATGGAAACA
>CACZRW010000227.1 GCA_902783675.1 uncultured Pseudomonadota bacterium
CCGGGAACGGCTGAGGTACTGCATCCGGCATCTGAGGCTCCACATGGATGTGCTCCTCCGTCACCTCGCCCTCCGGTGTGGTCTCGACCTCGTCCTTTATGCTGAAGCCGGCACTGTTGAGTATGATCTCCTCCTGCCTGTATTCCTCTTTGAGATAATAATCGGCCGGTCTTCTGAACAAAAACTGCATGACGATCTTGCTCAGCACTATCAGAAGCACAGAGCTTGCAAACGCTATTCCCAGATATCTCATGATTTCCGACGTCATTACCGTTACTGTCTTTCTGCTACATCAGCGGAGTGAATATCGAATTGCCCGCCATATATGCGAGGTCAAGAAGATGCAGACCCGCATTCGGAGCCACGCCGAGGACTATGGATATCACCGCCGTTATTACAAGCGGCACCAGCATCGCAGGAGAAGCTTCTCCTCTTACGGCGAAATCAGGATTGTCCACGTTCTTCTTGAAAGCGATCAGGACCACCGGCATAAGGTATGTCAGCGCCAGCAGAGCGCTCGCGATCAGCGTCCCCACAAATACCGGCATGCCCATGGACACCGCTCCCATTATAATATTGGCCTTACTGACAAAACCCACGAAGAACGGGAATCCCGCTATGCCAAGCGACGCCGCGGCGAAGGCCGTCATGGTCACCGGCATGCGCTTTCCTATGCCTATCATCTCGCTTATGTCCTTCTTGTGAGTCGTGACGAATATTGCGCCGGCTGCCATGAAGAGAGTGATCTTCATGAAAGCGTGAGCGACTATATGATATATGGCTCCCGCCACGGCAAACGGCGAAAGTATGCATATGCCGAGCACAATGTACGAGAGCTGCCCCACTGTAGAGAAAGCCAGTCTCGCCTTGAGATTGTTTTTTCTCATCGCCACCAGTGAGGATGCTATTATCGTAAACACTGCCATCCATGCGAGCACCACTGAGCCCCGGCATGACTCCGAAAGCTCAGGTCCGAATACATACAGCACGACCCTCAGCGTGCAGAACGCTCCCGCCTTGACGACAGCTACCGCGTGCAGCAGAGCGCTCACAGGAGTAGGCGCCACCATCGCTGCGGGCAGCCAGCTGTGCAGAGGCATGACGCCCGCCTTTACTATGCCCGCACCCACCATCATGAAGAATACGATAAAGGTCCACGGCATAGGGAGCATGTCCGCTTTCAGGAAACCTCCCGGCCTGAAATCCATCGTGCCGGACACCGTATACACTATGATCATGGCAGCAAAGAATATCTGTCCGCTTATAAGGGTGTAGGCGAGGTATTTCCTGCCGGAGGCCGTTCCCTCAGCATCTCTGTAATGAACTACCAGCGGATATGTCGCCACGGTCAGCACTTCAAAGAAAATGAAGAACGTCAGAAGATTCGCTGCAAAGCACAGACCGGTCGTTGCGGACAGGCACATCGCAAAAGCGGCGTAGTATCCGGTCTGGTTCTTTTCATCGTGGCCCCGCATGTATCCGATCGAATAAAACGAAGTGAGTATCCAGAGCGTGGATGCCACACAGGCAAATACCATGCCCGCCGGATCCACATTGAACGCCAGACTGACGCCCTTTACGATCTCGAAAACATCGAGTTTTATCTTCTCGCCTGCAAGAACGGCAGGCACCATCGAGCAGACAAGGGCGATCTTGGCAAGAGACGCGGTTATCGTTATGCCCTCGCGGAGGTTTCTGTGCATGTGTTCGCCGAGCACATAGATCAGGACCGATGCTGTGAGTGAAACGAGCACCGCAAGAAGCGGTCTGTACTGAAGGGCGAGCAACGCGTGGATGTCCGTCATAAGCCCACCCCCTTAAGCGTCAGCATCAGCACATCCACTATCTTTACATTGAAGATACCTATGCCCAGAATAGCCGCAAAGCAGACTGCGATCGGTATTATCAGTGTAAGAGGGAGCTCCGTCAGCTCAGAAGACCATTTTTCTTTGAGACCCTTAGGCTGCTGTATGAACACCTTCTCGATAAGTCTGAAGAAATATACCGCGTTGAGAAGGCTCGAGACAACGAGCACGGCGAGATATATCCATTCCCTCTGCCCGGCAGAGGCCAGCGCCAGATACCATTTGCTGAAAAAGCCGGCAGTCGGAGGTATCCCTATCATCGAAAGGGCCGCTATTACCAGCAGACCGGATGTCAGCGGCATCTTTTTATATATCCTTCCGAAATCATCCAGCGCGGTCGTCCCGTATTTGAAGGTGACAGCGCCGGTGCAGAAGAAGAGACCTCCCTTCATGAAAGCATGGCCTATCATATGCAGGAACGATCCGGCAAGAGCAGTCGGAGTGCCTACAGCAAAGCCGAGCGAGATGTATCCGATCTGAGCCACTGAAGAATACGCGAGGACCTTTCTGATATCATTCTGGGCCATAGCCCTTATGGAGCCGTAGAGCATGCCGGCCACCGACAGCACGCCTATGATCATCAGCAGGTATCTGACATATCTGAGATCGGTCCCGAATATGCAGTATATGAACCTGAACATCGCCAGGGCCGGTATCTTGCCCATCACGCCTGTGATGAGAGGCCTTGCTCCCGGCTCGGCATGAGTATATGCCGAAGGCTGCCACC
>CACZRW010000228.1 GCA_902783675.1 uncultured Pseudomonadota bacterium
AGCTGAGGAAAAATATACCACATCCAGTGTGACCGCTTACGGCCGCTGCGGATCTCTGCCAGTGCTGTCTCATAGTCCGTTTCCTGCGCTTTATGGAAGCGGTTCAGGTTAAACTGCTTCATTGCACGTCTCCTTGATGATCCTTTCAAGATTCTGATAAAACATGCCCATATGCAGGCCGTCCGCCAGGCCATGGTGGACACACAGCGTTACCGGCATCATCCACCTGCCCTTTTCATCCTGTTCATACTTTCCCCATGAAATCCGCGGATTGCAGTCTTCCCCTGCCCCAAGCGGCTGTTCCAGCGAAACATAGTGCAGCCAGGGCAGGCAGGATACAAAGTACATGCTCAGGGCATCATCATGTTCTTCCAGCACGGTGTGCTCCCTTGCCGCAAGCCTTTTCTTCGCTGCGGTTTCCATATATTCATCCAGCGGCATATGGTGGCCAAGGGAACAATAGACGTAGGTGCCGTTGTCCAGCAGTTCGACGTGGGAAGTCTCGCAGGAAGCAAACTCAATCACCTGCCCGCCGACGCAGCGCTGACGCAGCTGGCGCACTTCATCAGCCGCCAGGGCGCTGAAATGCAGAAACAGCAGGAAGAAAGACCAGCCCTTCGCCTTTGCCAGCCGGATCACATCACTGACATCGACCATGACCGTTACCGACGTATACGGATAGGCCATGTTCAGAAAGTGGGCCAGATGTTCGCGGCGGGCGTAGGTATCCATATCAATCAGGATATGTTCTTTCATAGCCATTCACCGGCGAGCATGGTCTGCGCAGGGCGGGTATAGACGATCCGGTAATGGGGATCATACAGCTGCCTGAACAGGTCGCTGTGGTGGATGGACGTGAACGCCTGGCCGCGGAACCATGCCGCGGCGGCGTCAAAATCCTCCTGTTCGAACATGACCGGGTATTCGGTAATCGTACGGCCGAGCTTTTTGAAGTCATGCATGAAAGCCGACATCTGCGGCACAAATGCCCGGGCAGCCCCGACCGCCAGTTCATGGATCATCTCGGCATCGGGATGTTCAATCGCCGCCAGCTGCAGACGGGAAATATGGTCACCGACCGGCACAAACAGCGGAAGATCCGGCTGATACGTCACATTGGCAAGCTCTTCCTTCAAGGCAAGAAACGCGCCTTTTTCATCCTTCAGCATATGCCGTGACCCGCAATGGAACTGATACAGCAGTTTCAGGCAGTCCTCGGCCTGCATGCGGGGGTAGAGAATCAGATGCTCATTCAGGCAGGCAGAAAAATCCATAATCATCATCCTTTCGTCAGTCTTCTGATGGTATTCACAAGGGCATCCATCTGATAAAGCACCGGGAAGACCTTTTCCCCATGGCGCTTGACGGCCGCATCGGCCAAAGGCAGAATGTATGTCACCGTTTCCTCGACATACTGTGCCATTTTTTCCGTCTTGAAACCGGCGTACATCTCCGACAGGTTGCCGCAGCGGTCAAACAGCTTGACCGTACAGGCATCGGGATCCTTCGCGATTGCGGCATAGTATTCCTCTTCAATATAGCCCTTTTTCTTTGTGACAAGGGCAACGATTTCCTTTACCCTTGCCGGAAAAGGCAGATCTTCAGCTGCCGTGCCGGTATCTTCAGGCACATCGTGCAGCAGCATGGCGCAAAGCAGGTCCTCATCGGCAAAGCCGCAGGACGCAGCGTGGTACGCCAAAAGAAACGGATGGCGGATATAAGGGACATCCGCTGCCGTCGCATCGGCTTTTTTCCGCCATTGGCCATCATGCTTTGTTTCTGCATATTCCACGGCCCGGGCGAGGTTTTCCATTCGCCTTTCGGCCGCAAACGAAAGCAGTTTTTCCTTCAGTACGGAAGCGTCGGTTTCAGCGGAAAAACAGAACCTTTTATCATTCATTCTTCATCACTCATGAGATTTCCTTTTCGTATATGTTTCTTCAGGATGGCGTCGGTCAGCTCATACAGCCTTTCCGATCCCTCCTTCGTCCGCTTCTGACGCTGATACACCTGTTCGGCATGGACGCCGTGTTCCTTCCAGTCACCGCCGTCATTGGCATCATTCAGCAATAACGGCTGCAGGTTGTCAAGCGCCCTGACAAACCTTGCCTCAGCCGTCACGCCGGCCTCGAATTC
>CACZRW010000229.1 GCA_902783675.1 uncultured Pseudomonadota bacterium
AGATTAACTACGTTCATGAGTCAATGAAGGAACATGCGCAGTTGGAGTCACTGAAGAACGACCTGACCACAGCCCGGGACATCCAGCAGTATATCCTGCCGCGTGTATTCCCGCCATTCCCTGAAGAAATTGACAAAGTGGATATCCATGCCTCGATGGAGGCTGCCAAGGACATTGGAGGCGACTTCTACGACTTTTTCCGTATAGATGATGACCACATTGCCCTTGTGATAGCTGACGTCTGCGGTAAAGGAATCCCCGCTGCACTGTTCATGGCTGTCAGTCGTACAATTATCCGTTCAAAGGGTATGCAGGGGTGTAGTGCTGAGGAATGTTTGACGGAGTCTAACCATCTGTTGTCTGCCTATTCTATTGACAACATGTTTGTTACGGTGTTTTATGCTATCTATAACCTCAAGACAGGTTTTATCAGTTACAGCAATGCCGGTCATAACCCTCCACTCTTATTACGACGTGACGGCAGCGTGAGCGAACTACCGACATTAAATAATCCCATTCTGGGAGTAATCAATAATCTTGATTATCAGAAGGACACCCTTCAACTGGAACAAGGCGATACGTTATTTATGTATACTGACGGTGTCACCGAAGCCACTGATGCTGAATACAAAGAGTTCGGTGTAGAGCGTTTGGATAATATCCTTCGCCAGCATGGCAACAGTTCCTGTCAGCAGATAATTGAAGCAGTCAAGACTGGCATCAAGAACTTTGTGGGTGAAGCAGAACAAAGTGACGACATAACGATGTTAGTGGTTAAGAGACTATAAGATGAACAGACAGGAGGTCATCATAGGGGTAATGGGAGTTTTGCTGCTGTCATCGGTGGCAATAGGACTTTATACAAACCATGCTAACCGCGTACGTATCAATGAGTTGGAATCTCAACTTAATGTGCTGCGTGCACAAGAACAGCGTTCAGCAGTAGACCGCCGTGTGAGCCAACAGATGGAAGAGATAGCCTACGGGCAGCAGACCCTCGCAGAGGAACGCAGTCAGGAAGCTATTCATCAGTCGGAGATTGCCCAAAGGATGACAATCCTGTCAGAAGCAGAACGGAAGAAGGCCATCGAAGCACAGGGAATAGCAGAAAGGGCTGCTACTGAGGCAATGGCTGCTTACCAGATGGAAGAACAACAGCGCAGCGAAGCTGACAGGCAGCGTAGACAGGCTGAACATGCTAAGTTGGTGGCCGACACATTGAACTATATCTCATTAGGGCGTACCCTTGGCGCACAGTCTTACTCCATCTATCAGACCGGAGAAAAGGAGCTTGGCAATATGCTAGCCTACGCATCCTATCTCTACACCAAAGATTACGGTGGCGACCTCTATACACCATCGGTGTTTCAGGCTCTGGCACAATCGGCAGACAGTCGCCGCAGCTGGAGCGGTCATAATGGTAGCATTTCCCACATCAATATTTTGCCGAACAATGGGGAACTGCTGACGGTTAGCACCTACGGCGAGCTATTCGTTCACAGCATACAAAGCAATGGGATAGTGACAGACCGTCTGATGAGCAATCCGCAATATTGTTTCCGCGATGTCTATGCCAACAAGAACGGAAAGTGCTATGCTATCAGCAGTACTGGTCATTTAGTGATCATCAATGGAAGCAGGGCACAGGTCATTGATGTTGGGATGATTGACAAGCCATTCAATCTGCAAGAGATGAATGATGGTAAACAACTGCTTGTCATCGGTGAAAATAATGTGGCACTTCTCGATATAGCTACCGACAAAATTCTCGGTACACGTCATATGTCATTCCGTATTGTGTATAGTGGCAGACGTGACTATAGACCTCTGCTCTTCGATAATCGTGGCGGCATGCACCTGGTTAGTAGTCTTGACGACATCACAAACGAGAAAACGGGACTGGAAGGACAAGTCACGGCCTTTGCCAGCAGTAAGAATGAGCATATTGCAGCATACGGTATGTACGACGGCACCATCTGGCTGATAGATAGCAGTGGCAAAAAGCATAAGCTCGTAGGACATCTCTCACAAGTGACGAAGCTGAAGCTTAACGGCAAGCGTCTCTACTCATCCAGCTATGATG
>CACZRW010000230.1 GCA_902783675.1 uncultured Pseudomonadota bacterium
GAGAACGTGCAGGAGCCGCCCAGCGAACCTGTACCGGTCAGCTTGCCAATGCGGAATGAGACTCCGTGGTTCTGGACTTCTACGCCTGCGCCTACTTCCATTGTACCCTTGGGTAAGCCCGACGAGGTGCTCATGGTGAATCGCCCACTTGGGTCGCCATTAGAGACGGGAACGATGGTGCCCTCGAAGTCGGCAAAGTTACAGGCTACAGGAGTACGGGTAGCATACCAGTAGTTAGGCGACGAACCGCCTTTGCGAACAGGACAGCTGATGGTCAGCGTGCCTTTGCCGATAATCCGGTTGGTATAAGTCTGGTCGTTCACCAGATTCCAGGTGGCTTTCTTGCCTTGGGCCACCTCGATGGTGTAACTCGATCCTACGCTCTCATTGAGTGTTCCGCCTTGCAGCACTACCGTCTTGGCAGGCGTATGAACACCCTGACACTGCACTGTACCAGCCGTAATAATCAGTTGGTTCAGGTTCGTGTTATTGGCATTGAGCTTCAGCCAACCATTGCCTTTCTTGGTCAGTTTGGTGCCTGAGATAGGCTGATCGGTAACGAAGTCGTTGGCATTGTTGATGATGCCGCCGTCGTCGCTCATCATCTTCATGGCTGAGCCTTGGGTGACGGCTGCCGAAGGAGCCAGCTCAGCCCCGTTCTCCATGATGAACTTGTTGGGATCGGTGCTTCTGGCACCCAGATTGCCTTTCTCTGAGAGACTGTTGGCAAGCAGGGAAACAACCGTCTTACCGCCCGACAGACGTGTGCCGCCAGTGTATTCATTTTCTGTCTTGATAGTCAGTGTGCCATTGCCGCTCTTCTGCAGTGCCGTCTTGCCCACCAGAGCACCTGTGCCGCTGAAGGTATATGCTTTGGAACTGTTCACCTCGACTGTGGCGGCCTCCAGATTGCCAGTGAGCATCACGGATGTCTGCGAGCTGGAATTGTCAAAATAGACGTTGTCGCCCGTGACGAAGGTGTTGTTTGTCGATGTCTCGTCAGACACCTTCGTGAAGTTGCTGGCACCGTCAATCTCCCAGATGTTGTTCTGAAAACCGTTCCAGATGATGCCTGTAGCTTCGCGCATGGCCTGCACGTCGAGATAGATGTTGCCATTCTCGTAGATCAGCGCCACCTTGCGTGTAAGGCCGGTACCCTCTATCTGTACGTCGCTGATGTTGCCTTTCAGATTGGGAACATGAGCCAGCAGATAGCGGCCTGGTGTAAACGAGTTGTCAGCCTCGGTATGGAGCGCGAACTCGAAGATAGGGGTCAGATAGGCAGGGCCTTCCGTCCAGTTCTTCTTTTCGATGGAAATCATATTGGCAGTCACCACGTCGGCAGTGATGTCGTTGCAGTAGAGGTCGAAGACGATGCGTGAACCAAAGCCTAACAGCAGTGTATCGACTGTGATGTTGCCCTGATGGTTGGCACCGCCAGGAATCAGTTTCGAGGCATAGTCCATGCGAATATCGTCGAAGGTGCCGCCGTCACTGCTGAGCGTGGCGAAGCGGTTGAGCCACAGGTGCGAGTTCTTCAGCGTGCCATCAAAGCTGAGCGTACCTGCCCATACGTTTGTATTGCCTGTATAGGTTTGTTCGGTAGCAGGCAGCTGAAGGGTGCCGTCACCCTGCTTCACCAGTTGCATGTCGCCTGTGAAGCCAGCTCCTTCCACCTCGCAGGTGTAGTAGGTGCGAATCAGCGTGGGGTTGCCGTCCGTAGCATCGCTGTTGGTGCCCTGAATCCATGAGGGCACGTTGAAAGTGACGATAGCGGGCTGTGTGCCCTCGGCTACGCTCACCTTGCTGTTCTTCGCCTCACAGAAAATGACATGCTTGCCGTTGAGCGAGGCATCAATGGTGCCGCCGTTCTTCACCTCCTCACGTCCGGTCATGGTGAGGGGTGGGGGAGCGATGGTGATGTCTTCCAGCTGTCCGAGGAAATAGCTGACATGGGGCGGCTGGTTGTAGCCGCACATCTGCCATACCATAGCGTTGCGATACTGATGGTCGTGCCATAGTGTGTAGTTGCGCCAAGGCGTGGGATCTGTCGTTGTGTAGATGCGGATGTTATTGTCGGCTGTGCGAGCAATAACCTCTTCGCGCCAGTCGCCGAAGATGTCGCCTTGGAAGCAGGGCGTGCCCTTCGTGTCGTTATTGGTCAGACTGCCTTCCAGCTCGGCAATGCGGCCCGTACCATATTTATAGATGCCTACGGCTGTGTTCTTGCCGTTTACGTAGTCATGGGTTTCTTCCAGCAGATCACCGTCCCAATAAATGCGGAAGTTCTGGGTGATGTTCGCTTTCGTGCCGTTGGCCAGCACAGCGTCGGTTACTGAGCTAATCAGTCCCGGGTCGCGGCTCGATACGCCTTGGCAGCCAGGAAAGTCGTTGCTGAAATTGCCCATCATGCTGCGTCCGTCGTCTTTGCCGGCCACGTAGCGATAATAGATTTTCGAGGTCGTGGCATCGCGGTAGTTGTTGCCTGGACGGTCTTCCATAGCAGCGAAGATCTCCTGTCCGTGGCGGTAGGGGTCGAAGTCTGAGCAGTGCTGTGCATCGCCATGACCAAGACCAGTGGTGGAAAGTCCCTTGCCGTTGTCGTCGATGACCATCGAGCCAAAGACAATCTCGTCGCGTCCGTCCCAATCGACATCGGCCACGCCGTAGTTGTGATAGCCGTTGCCGAACCACGGTCCCCATGAACTGCAGCTCCAGCGCCAGCGCTCCTTCAGTTTATGTGTGGCAGGGTCCACGTCGAGTGCAATCATCTTGTGGCGCGTATAGATACCACGTGCCAGGAAGATGCTGGGCTTGCGACCATCTAAATAAGGTGCCCCGAAGAAGTGCTTCGAAGCGCGGTGGCCGTAGCCGTCGCCCCAAGCAGCGTTTACGTCAGTCTCGCCTGATTCTAAAAGTGGCAACGGATAGGTTATGCACTGGTAGGGTTTACCCGTCAGTCCGTCCAGATAGAGCAGGTATTCGCGCTGGGTAATCATGAACCAGTTGACGCCGCCACCATATTCGCCACGAATGTTGATGGTCGAGTCGCCCACCGTATAGGTAGTACCGTCAGCCATGTGGATGGTGGTGCCGTCGCAAGCACGCATCACCGCCTCTGCCCGTCCGTCGCCGTCCCAGTCGTATGCAGCAATGTTCTGCTCGTTGTTCTGGAAGTCGCCCATGTTGGGACCGCAGTTGATCCACCAGAGGCGCGTGCCGTCGAGTTTCAGACATTCGAAGATGCTGTACTCTTTGGTGTTCACGTCATTGATCTTCGGACCGTTCTTGGGGTAGGACTGTTCCATCTCGCTCAGGTTGTCGAACTTCATGATGATTTCCAGTTCTCCGTCGCCGTCGACATCAGCACAGGTGGCATCGTTGGGCACCAGCGTACTCTTGATGCCCTCATGCTTGAGCTTGATTTCCTTGTAGGCGTTGGTCATGGGCGTAACGCTCTTGCTGGCATCCTGCTCCTTGCCGTTGACAATGGCTTTGACGGTGTAGGTGCTGCTTTGCGTACCGTCTTTGTCGGTAAAGTTCGACACGCTAAGGGGCTCGTCGTTGAGCTTTTTGTCGCCACGGTAGATGTTGTATTCCACCCCATAGTATTCTTCGGCCAGAATACGCCAGTTACAATAAACGCCGTTTGTCGTTTTGATGGCTACTAAACCGCGATCCAAACGGTCAACGGTTCGCTGGGCGTGTACGTTCAGCCCCGCAACCAGTAGCATACCTAATAATAAAAGCTTCTTCATACGAGTTTTTAGCAATGTAAAAATTGGGTAAAAGCGTTAGTAATAGTGTTGACGGGTGCAAAATTAGGAAATTATTTTCATATACGTGTAATTTTGCCAATAAAAAAGATGTCCAACCCATAGATTGGACATCTTAGAACTATTATTGTGCAATAATGTGCTAAACTTCCCAACCTATGGCACTGGCGCCCAGCACGGCAGCCGAAGCACCGTCGAGACCGCTGATGAGGAACTTAGCCTTTCCTCGGAAGATGGGTAGTACGTGAGCATCGTAGGCATCGCGAATAGGTTTCATAATCAGTTCGCCAGCCTTGACCATGCCTCCGAAGAAGATGAAGGCCTCGGGCGATGAGAAGGCTGCAAAGTCAGCGCAGGCCTCGCCCAGCATCTTGCCTGTGAAGTCGTAGATTTCCTTGGCCAGTTCGTCACCTTTGCCAGCGGCAATCGATACGTCTAACGAAGTAATGTCTTCGGGATTCATATCGCGCAGCAGCGAGGGTCGGGTAGTCGTAGCCAGCAGTTCGCGAGCCGTGCGAGCCACGCCCGTTGCTGAGCAGTAGGCTTCGAGACAGCCCGTGCGACCACATCCGCACTTGCGGCCTGCCTCGCCACGAACCATCGTCACATGGCCCAGCTCACCAGCAAAGCCGTCGCAGCCGTAGAGCAGTTGACCATTGACCACAATGCCCGAACCAACACCAGTACCCAAGGTGATGACGATGAAGTTCTTCATGCCGCGAGCCACGCCATAGACCATCTCGCCGATGGCAGCAGCATTGGCATCGTTGGTCAGTCCTACGGGGATGCCGCCTAAACGGTCGCTGAACATTTGGGCCAGTGGCACGATGCAGTCGTGAGCCCAAGGCAGGTTAGGTGCCATCTCAATCGTTCCCTTGTAGAAATTGCCGTTAGGTGCTCCAATGCCCATCGCTTTGATGGTGTCCA
>CACZRW010000231.1 GCA_902783675.1 uncultured Pseudomonadota bacterium
CAATGCCAATGTCGGTGGCACCATACCCAGCGACTACGGCAGGTCCTTTGCCAGTGATGAGGAGGCCAATGCTGCTTTGCTGGAGCAGACAGTCATTACCCAATGGCTCATGCCCACGGACGAACAGCGGAATGAACTGCTGGATAAATGTCAATGGACGTGGAGTGAATACAACGGCATACTGGGATATATGGTGGAAGGAACTACCGAGTCGGTCGATGATGGTAACCTGCATCGTATCTTCCTTCCGACAAGGAGCACCACCCCAATAACCCCCGCCCAGTGCCTGGCACAGAATAGTAGGGCGGTGGAGACGTTGATAGTAGATATGGGGCTGCCGTCGGGCAATCGTTGGGCAACGCGCAATGTGGGAGCTCAATCAGCCACCGACTGCGGCGAGTTCTATGCGTGGGGCGAAGTGGAGACGAAGTCGGAATACACGCCCGAGAATTACAAGTATGGTACGCGCAACTTGGGCGAAGACTTGAATATCAGTGGCAGCGAACTAGATGCCGCCTTCACACACTGGAGTGGGTCGTGGCGCATGCCGACCAAGGCCGACTGGGAAGAACTTCTCAGTGACACATGTACGTGGACGTGGACTACCATCAATAGCACTAACGGATACATTGTTACAAGCAAGAAGAATGGTAATCGCATCTTCCTGCCGGCAGCAGGTTTGAGATACTATACCGGCCATTATCACACCAATGCTAGTGGTGTGTATGCTTCGTCTATTCAAGGCGGTAGCAACAGTTCTTACGCGCAAACGTTCATTTACTATTATGACAAAAAGGGTTTCTATGCAAGCGACAGCTATGAACCCTACAGGTCATATGCCGGCGAATGTCAGGGTGCTTCGCGGCGCTATGTGGGTAAGACCATACGCCCCGTGATGGGCACAGGCTCAGCAACAAGCGACGGTATGGAATTGACCATCCTCACGGACAGTGCTTCGTGGCACTTGGGCGATGCCAATGTCACTCTGTATGGCTCACTCCGAAGCACGACGCCTATAAAGGGCGAGGTGACGGTGGGATTCGTCGTAGGCGACAGTGCGAATATCAGCGTTAACGCTAACCCTAACGTTAACTATCGTTACATCTATTCCAAAACGACGACAACGGCTGGTCGCTTCTCTTATACCCTGCCCGTATATGACAATATCGGTTATTGGTACAAGTCCTTCGTGCAGACTGCTGACACCATTATGTACGGCAAGGCACGCCACTATGGTTTTGAGATGGTTGACTTGGGCCTGAGTAGTGGCACACTGTGGGCAAACATGAACCTCGGAGCTAATAGCGAGGAGGAGCATGGCAACCACTATGCTTGGGGTGAGACAACGGTCAAGGACGCCTATCTCAGTTCTACCTACCAATACCCCACGACACAGAACCTTGGCGACAACTATAACATCAGTGGAACGAAATATGACGCTGCCCATGTGAATATGGGTAATGCATGGCGCCTGCCCACATACGCGGAGATGAAGGAGCTCTACGACAGTTGCACATGGACGCGCACAACACAGAACAGCAACAACGGCTTCCGCGTTACCGGCAAGAACGGCAACAGCATCTTCTTGCCCGATGCTGGCTTACGCTACGACACCTCGCTCTACAGTGACAACAGCGGTGGAGGATACCTGACGGCTACGCAAGCAGGCAACAACAGCGAATATGCCTACACACTGGCATTCGATGGCAGCAGAAAAGGTATCTACTCTGGTGCTAGCTATGAGCCGTTTAGATCATATAGCTATCCTTATTACTATTTGTCCATGCGTTATATAGGTAAGACCGTACGCGCTGTGGCTTCGTTGGGCAACATGTCTGGCGACAATGCCTATACCATCCTTACCGACAGTGCCCAGTGGCATCTGGGCGAAACTCAGGCTATGGTCTATGGCACATTCAGTGTACTCAGACCACTCGATGCTGAGGTGACGATAGGTTTTATCATAGGCGACAGCGCGAATATCAATCTCAACGTTAACGCTAACGTGAATTATCGATATAAATATGCTGAGCAGACCAGCGTGGCCAAGAACTTCACTTACACCATCCCCGTGTATGAGAACATGGGCTACTGGTACAGGTCATACGTACAGACGGCAGACACTGTGTTCTTAGGCGAAGCCAAGCACTTTGGTCTTGAGATGGTGGACCTTGCTTTGCCCAGTGGCACCAAGTGGTGTAATATGAACATCGGTGCCAGCTGGCCAGAACAGTATGGTAACTACTATGCCTGGGCAGAAACTGAGATCAAGGAAAACTATACGTCAGGGAATTATCGATACTCTACAACACAAAATCTCGGCAATGACTATTCCGTTTCGGGCACTGACATGGATGCCGCGCATATCAACATGGGTAATGTGTGGCGCTTACCTGCCAAGGAGGAGGCTCAGGAACTGCTCGACAATTGCACGTGGACGTGGGTGCTTGAGAATGGCGTCAATGGCTATCGCGTCACTGGTAAGAACGGCAACAGCATCTTCCTGCCGGCAGCAGGCTTCAGGTATGAGGATGACCTCTATAGTGCCGAGACGGGTGCAGTCTATGCCACAAGTACCTCCGGAGGCGATGGTAGCGAGTATGCCAACTCCCTGTCGTTCTGTTGGAGCAGAAGAGGCATTTACTCTGGTTCTAGCTATGAGCCGTTTAGATCGTATAGTCATCCGTATTACTATTCGTCTTTGCGTTATATGGGTAAGTCCGTCAGGGCTGTGGCGAGTCCTAATGCTGTGATGCAGAACGGATGGACAATTGATATTCGCACCGATAGTGCCCAGTGGAAGATGGGCGACAACAGCGCTACCCTTCACGCCACAGTGGTCAGCAAACAGGCTATCAGCGATGGACTCACCGTAGGCATCATCATCGGTAGCCTGCCAAGTGTCACCAAGGCGACGGCTACTACCGACTATCATAAGGAAATTACACAGCCAGAACACTATACCACCATCGTCAGCACCACCAACAATATGGGCTATTGGTACCGTGCATACGTAGAGAAAGACGGCGAGGTAAAGTATGGCGAAGCTAAACACGTAGGGTGGGAGATGGTTGACCTCGGACTTCCATCTGGAACCTTATGGGCGAACATGAACTATGGAGCAAACACTGAGGATCAGACGGGCAAGTACTATGCATGGGGAGAGACGACAACCAAGGACTCCTATACCGAAGAAAACTATCTGTATCGTGATAGTGAGACGGGTGTCTATCAGACTATTGGCAACAATGGCGACATAGCCTCCACCAACTACGATGCTGCCTTCATCAACATGGGTAACAGCTGGCAAATGCCCTCTGTGGCACAGTTCAACGAACTGCTCAACAGCAGTTATACCACATGGCGGTGGTCGTTAGTAAATGGCGTCAAGGGATTTATCATTACGAGTAAGATGGAGGGCTATAAAGACCGTAGCATCTTCTTGCCATCGACGGGTATGATAAAAGGTGCCGAACTGCGGCGTGGCAGCTATAGTGGCACTTACTGGACACAGTCTATGGGTGGCAACAGCGGTGCCTCAGCCCATACTTTCGTATTCAATGGCACCGGTAGTCGAGCCGTATATAGTAATCTACAATATTCTCCATACAGCACCTACGATACGGAAGACCAGAAGGATGCTGTATATCGCTATATGGGGCGTGCCATACGTGCCGTAGCTGTGCAAAAGGTAGTCCGGCCATAAAGAGTAAAAAATGATGAGGATGAAATATGCGATATATCATACATATCAGTTAGTGTTATTGCTAGTGTTAGCATTTTTGTTCCCGTTAACGTTACAAGCCCAGCAGGTACGCCAGCTGAAAGTGTATTTGAAGGGCGGCTTCGTTGATAAGGTTCGGGTGAATGCGAACACCCCGATACGTCACTCTTGTACTGACCTGAATGGGGATAAACAGGAGGACTATGTGACGATGGTCGTTACCGATGCCGAGGGAAAGGAGCGTCCGTATCTCATCAGTCAGGTTGACAGCCTCGTCCTGCCGAGTGGCCAGCGCGTGGTGTTCCAAGGTAACATGCAATCGCAGCCTCGCCGTACCTCCTTTAGCGGCACCTTCCCCGGCGCAGTGGGCTCAGGCAACGTGACATTCTATTGGACGGATAACGACCACATCCGTCTGGATGCGGGTGACG
>CACZRW010000232.1 GCA_902783675.1 uncultured Pseudomonadota bacterium
CTGTTAATCTGGGCAATGAAACTTTGAATGTTGATGTTGCAAAAGGAACTACTGTTTCAAGTTTTAATATTGCATTGCCAAGTGATGCTACAGGTAATTTGACTGTCAACATCAACGGTAAAGATTACACTCAGGAATTGGTGAACGGTAGTGCAACAGTAAATATTCCGGAATTAAACCCTGGAAATTACAATGCAATTGTAACTTATTCAGGTGATGGCAAATACAGTCCAATCACAACCAATACAACAGTATCAATTCCAAAACCGGTTTTAACATCTAAAAACTTCGCAATGCTATACACAAGCGGTGCAAAATACATAGTACGTGTAACATTGGATGGAAAGGCAGTTACAGGTAAAAAAGTCACATTCACTATCAATGGTAAAAAAACTACTGCGGATACTGATAAGAATGGTTATGCATCAGTTAAGATAACTTTGCCTCCTAAATCAAAAGCATACACAGTAACTGCAACATATTTGGGAGTGAAAGTAACCAACAAAGTGACAGTAAAAAGCATAGTAACTGCTAAAAACATGAACGTGAAAAAATCAGCTAAAAAACTTACAATCAAAGTAACTTTGAAAAAAGTAAATAAGAAATACTTGAAAGGCAAACAAGTTACCTTGAAATTCAACGGTAAAACCTACAAAGTAAAAACCAACTCCAAAGGGGTTGCAACATTTACTATTAATAAAAAAGTTTTATCCAAACTTAAAACAGGTAAAAAATATGCATACAAAGTTACATACGGAAAAGATAGTGTAAGTAAAAAAGTAACAGTTAAAAAATAGAGGTTTAAAATAATCTCTATTTTTTTTTTTAAATTCGTTGAAGGGGCTGTTTATTTTGAAATTAAATAAGTATTTACTTGTGGCTATTTTTTTAATAGCTATTGTTTCATTTGGTGCAGTAAATGCATCATCTGATAATACAACTGCAAATGATATCATAGAAACATCTGAAGACATAGATATAACTGCATTAGATGATAGTGAAATTAATAATAATGATTTTAGTGGTAATATAACCATTAATGTTGAAGAGGATTCCATTAATAATGAAGTGAATGATGAATCTAAGCTCGGCATAAGTGATGGTGGTGAGGAATTATCTGTTGGTACTGTTACACCGGATTATACAATTGAAGTTACACCTAATGTAATGTCCGGTGAAAATTATGTAGTCCAATATGGTGAAGTAATTACTGTAAATGGTGATTTTGGAAATGCAACAGGTAATGTAACTGTTACTGTAGGAAATACAATGGTTCCATCTTGGCATCAAACATTTGAGATTTCTTTAGTTGATGGTAAATTCACCCAAGATTTCACTAGATATATGCGTGGAAATAATCAGGACATCATTGTTGATTATCATGGTGATGATTATTATAAACCTGTAACTTGGCAAAAAAAGGTTCACATTCAATTTGATGTTGTTGTCAGCGATGTCGTTTATTATGGTCAAACTGCATTCATTTCCATTAATTTGTATAATGCAACAGGCAATGTTACTTTAACTCATAAATCAGGAAGAAAGTATGCTAATGGCAGTGAGCCAGGATATGATTTTGAAAATGTATATTGTGGAAAATTAGAAAATGGTGTTTTTAATCAAGAAATTACCAATTATACATATGGAAAACAGGATTTATATCTTTATTATGGAGGTGATGATGCATTTAATTCAAAAAGTCTTCAATTTAGCTTTGATGTAAAATATAATATTGAATCTCCAGCTGTTTATATTGGTAATCCTGTGCATGTTAAACTTTATTTGGGTCTAGCTACAGGCAAAGTAAATTTTACAATGAGATCTCCGTCTAACTACTATGAAATTCTTGAATTTTATGAAGTAGATATAGTGAAAGGATTCGCAACAGTAGAATTTAAAAACTACATAACCCCATTTACTTCATATGGTATATCTTATTCTGGGGATGATAAATTCGAACCATTTAGCATAGTATATTCTACTAGAGTTTTGGATACTCCGAAAGCGACAATTTCTTCAGTAGTTTATCAAACTTCCAATAAATGCTTAATTTTTATTAACATTCTTGATGCTGACGGTGTTGTAAATGTAACTGTAAACGGTAAAAAAGAAGTTTGGGAAATAGTAAATGGAACTGTTACTCATGAAATTAA
>CACZRW010000233.1 GCA_902783675.1 uncultured Pseudomonadota bacterium
ACGATGAAGTCCTTGTAGTCGCTCCATTTCTCCTTGTAGGCAGCCACAGCCTCGGCAGGAACGTAAATCTTCAGTCCTTCTGGTTTCTCGAACACTGCTATGCCCAACGCAGCCGGTGTAGCGCCCAGACAGCGGATTACCTTCAGCTTCGCATTACCGTTGAAAGCCATTTCGTCTATCTGCGTCACGGCAGCAGGAATCTCAATCTCGCGCAGGTCGCAGTTCTGGAAGGCATAGCCGCCAATCTTCTTGATGGTCGAGGGCAGTTCGATAGCCGTCAGGTTATAGTCGTTCACGAACCACGAGCCACCGATATAGTCCAGTCCAGCCCACTCAAACTGCTTGAACTCCGGGAACTGCAAGACATCCTTGTTGACAGCCAGTTTGCCATTGAGCCAATCATAGCCTTTCTCCTTCAGTCGGCTTAGGTCGATTACGTCGTCCCACTCCGATGGGGTATTCACGGTAGTGGTGTAGCAGAGACTCTTCAGGGCTTTCTTCACGCCCGCGTCAACAGGCTTCACCAGACAGGGAGTAAACTTGTCCTTACACTTGGCCCATGTCGTGTCGGCCTCGAACCAACGCTGTTGCTGCTGTGTCATCTTCAGCATCAGCTTGGGAGTGTTAGCAAACACGCCACTGCCCAACCGCATCTGCGATGGTTGCAGTTCCCTGACCTCGTTGATACCATCGGTACACAGATAAAGCAGGTTAAACGATTCCAGATTCTCGCAGTCAGCGAAGCAAGAATCCTGCAGAGCCACATTAAAGTCGTAATAGGTGTCGCCGCCCCAGAGCCAACCTTTGATGTCCCAGCAGGAGACACTTTTCAGTTCCTTGTTGCCACGGAAAGCTCCCTTACGCACATAATCGAGTTTATAGCTGTTGTAGATACCGATGTCGTTGAACAGACCCAGCTCTCCCTTGTGGTCAAGGAGCCAACTATCATCGGCTCCCCATGCCACCAGATGTTCTACCTTATGGCCGTTTCTCATCGATACCTTCTTTGTGGTGTTACCCTCGTAGGCATATACATATTGCACACCGAAGTCATCGATTCCGCCAGGATATTCCGTTTCCTCGTAGGTGAAGAAGCGCTTGTATTTGCTCCACATCACGTCGTCGAGGAAGTCCTGCTTGCGGTCCTTCGGGATGATAATCTTCAGTTTGGTAGAGTCGCAGCCAGCAAAGATGCTATCGCCGCAGAGAATGAAGTTCTCAGGACCGAGCGACTGCGAGGGGTTGCCACCAGTATAAAAGCGCAAGTCGAAGTGTTCCAGACTGGTACAACCGGCGAATGCCGAGTCGGGGATGGCTATTGTCATGGACACGCTTTCCTTGGTGGTGCTACCCTTAGTTTCATGGAAGCGCACATCCACCAGATTCTTGTTACCAGCAAACACGCTGCGACGGAACGTCATAGTGCGGGTATCGTCATCGGCACCTGCATAAATATTAGCAGTCCTCAGGTTGGGATCGGCCTTGCTGATGTACTGGTGATAAACCATATTCTTTGATGGTGTATAAATCATGTTCAGTCCCACACCGGTCAAAGAGGCTGAGTGAATATATGACCTGTTTTGGGCCACGAGACCAGCGTGGAAATTATCGCCGTTGTAATCTTCACCGAGCATGCGGGCAGCCATCAGTCCTGTTCCAATGTTAAGGGTAGTAATACCCGACAATTTCGCCACTTCCATAGCCAGTTCAGCATTCAAGACACTCAAGCCTCCAAAACTACTTATAGTTACAGTCGCTAACTCATTAGCCAACGTTGCAAAACCATCAGCCAACATTTGAGGAGTCATGTATGAAAGGAAATGTCTATAGCCATTTTGCAACGTTGCTGGTGTAAAAGTATTCATGATACCGTCACAAGTACAGATTCCATGGCTATAGAGGTTATAAATCGACCAATTCGAAATATTAAGTGTATTGAGATTTACACCAGCTAATGCAGCACACTGTTCTGCTGTTGCATTTCCCACACCGTTCTGAGCTAAATTGGTTACTGCATTCGTAAATGCAGTTACTTGGCTTTCTGTCATAGCTTGACCACCCTGCTGAGCAGCATTGGCCGCCGAAGCAGCAATACCATCCTTGATAGATTTGCCAATTTGATAGCCAGAATAAACAATCGTGGCAATTTCCGCAACAAGAACAGGGATGCTCCACCATGACCAGTTCTGTGACACTACGTGGGTTGTGGATAAGATGCCATTTCCTGTTGACATATACTCATACGTCAGTCCATCTTTTTCAATGGGCTTCATATTAGTAGGCTCAAAGTCGGCTGCTTCGATAAAACTGGAGTAGGCAGCCCAATTGGGATTACTGAGGAAATCAAGATACCTTGTCGGCGAGACCAATATGCGGAAGTCCTTGTTTATCGACATCATCTGTTCTTTCTGCTGCTGCTCCGTCATATTCTTCAATTCTTCTTGGCTGGGCAAACCAAAGATGTTGTCGCTTGGAACGACATCCTCCGGACCCAATGTCTCCCAATGGTCATCACCATCCTGCACATAGTAGTACAGGCGAATCTCCTTCAGGTTCTTACAGTTGCGGAAAGCACCGTTCTC
>CACZRW010000234.1 GCA_902783675.1 uncultured Pseudomonadota bacterium
CTCTTCTTTCTCGTCGCAGGCCATCAGCAGTCCACCGATGCACAGCACGGTGAGTGCCGTGAACAGTAGTTTTGTCAGTTTGTGTGTAAACATATTTGGATTATTTGATTAGTAATTATGGGCAAAGGTAACCAAAAATGACGTATAAAGACTACTAAATTAAATAAAACGACTACCATTTTCGAAAATGATAGTCGATTTTTGGTGTTTTATTCGTTTTGGTCATTATTCTGACTCCATTCACGAGGCGTTTTTCCAGTAATCTGTTTGAACGAACGGAAGAACGAAGTCTCGGTTGAGAAGCCCGAAGCGGTCGCTATTTCCGAAATCTTCCTGTCGGGGAATAGCGCCATTTGTTCCTTTGCGTACTCGATACGGTAGATGTTGATGAACTGGTTGAAAGAGCAGTTGCGCTGTGAGTTGATACAGGCGGAAATGTAGGTACTGTTGGTGTTTAACAGACGGGCTATCGTAGCTACCTTCAGTTTGCTGTCGAGATAGGGCTTCTGCTCGTCCATGAGCTTGCTGATGAGCTGCATGAGTTGCACGCTGTTCTCGATATCCTTTGCTGTGGTTGGTGGCGTTGGGGTTACGTCTTCTTCGGGTAGTGGCTTCTTGCTTATTCTTCGCCGTATCATCAGCCCTGCGACAACCAGCAGGCAGAGGCCTCCTGCCAACCAGAGCCAGAAGCTTGTAGAGGCAGTGTCTTCGGCTACTGCCTCTGCCTTCTCGTTGCCTACGTACAGTAAAAGTGCCGATGCAAAGGGTGTGAAGTTGTTGTCTTGGCAACCGCCAACTATCATCAGATGGCCTTCTGGTGTCAGTATGGGAGTGCCGAGGCCTACACTGTCTTGCGGCTCGGTATAATTGAGGGTGAGGATAGCCGGCGTGTGGCTGTAGTCGATGCTGAGCACGTAGAAGCGCTTGTCGTTGTCGTTTCCATGACCTACGATGTAGGCCCTGCCCGCCTGCCTATTGGCCAGAATATGGGTAAAGTAGGTGATGGGACCCCAGCGGCTTTGCATGGGAATGGGGTCGGTTGTCGGAAGTAGCTTAAACTGTTCACCCTCAATCTTGACAATGGCCGACTGCCCTTTGGCGTTTATCATGTGGGTCAGGTAGGCATAGTTGTCATTCTTCTCGTCGCCAATGAAGCCGTCGTAACAATAGAGGCTGACATGATGGTGGAATGGGCGCCATTCCTTTAGCAGTGGTACGGTGAACGGATCGCCCTTCAGTCGGTCGACGATAATGGAATCGAATGGTTTGCCGTGAAGGTCGTAATTGCTGAAGACGATGGCGTTGTCGCGTGCTGTGCGCAGCAGGTAGGGTTTAGAGCGCTGTTGTGCCACGTTCTTCACGAAGCGGCATTGCCGGCTACCGTCATACAGTTCAATGCAGTCGTCATTATACCAGTTGCCGCTGATGACGACGTGCCCGCTGTCCATTTCCAATGCCTGACCAAAACACCGTTTGTTCTCCAAGCAACCGTAGCCTTCGAAGGTGTGGGTGGCAGGGTCGTAGAGCTCCAGCGTGAAGGTCTGTCCGATACCTAAGGGTTGCTCGTGGCCTCCTGCGATGATGGCCTTTCCGTCTTTTGTCTGCAGCCACAAACCATGATCGTGGGTGTAGGTGGTTGGCAGCAGGTGCCATTGGCCGTCGGCAAAGTACTCGGCAGTGGCTGTCGGCACGAATCCTGATGTATGGCCGCCTACGACGACCACCTCCCCTCCGATGCAGAATGCGGCATGTCCGCTGCGGGCAATGTTCAGGTCGGGAAGTCGCTCTGAGCGAAGAGGCTGCTCGCTGATGGCCGATGCCTCCAGCGATAGTAGTGTGAAGATAAGTGTCAGCAGCTTTTTTATCATACGTTGAAGCGGAAGTGCATGATGTCGCCGTCTTGAACTACGTAGTCCTTGCCTTCGACACCCATCTTGCCAGCCTCGCGCACAGCGGCCTCAGAGCCGTACTTCAGGTAGTCATCGTACTTGATGACCTCGGCCCGTATAAAGCCTTTCTCGAAGTCGGTATGGATGACGCCGGCACACTGAGGAGCCTTCCAGCCCTTCTTGTAAGTCCAGGCCTTTACCTCCATCTCACCAGCGGTGATAAAGGTCTCGAGGTTCAGCAGGGCGTAGGCTTTCTTGATGAGGCGGTTGACGCCGCTCTCCTCCAAGCCCAGTTCTTCCAAAAAGAGCTGCTTGTCTTCGTATGACTCCAGCTCGGCAATGTCCTCTTCAGTCTTGGCGGCGATAACCATA
>CACZRW010000235.1 GCA_902783675.1 uncultured Pseudomonadota bacterium
ATTTTTAGAAACCGGTATTCTGCATGATGATGAAGATCGGGCCGATCAGAACGAACAGCGAAGACATCATGACAAACGCGGATGTCAGCATTGTCACAGTGACCTTTGCCTTGCCGCCCGCTTCAATGATCTCATTTTCAAGCCGGTCACGCTGAAGCATAGCCATTACACGGAAAGGCTCGACAAGATTCTGCCCTTTGCTCTCCATACGGACCAGTTCAAGAAACTCGTTCATGACGGAAATCTCAGGCAATTCAGCCTTGATTTCTTCAATAATATCTCCTATCGTCCGGTTTGTTGCCTTCCCAACAGCGATGTGTTCACAGATCTGGCCGAACTCTCCGGTTTTCTTTGCTGATGACAGAGCCTTTTCCAGTTGTTCACCGGAAGTCAGCATCAGAGAAATCTGCTCAAGACCGAAGCCCATCTCCCGCTGGATCGTCTTTTTTCGGGCGTTCGTCGCGCTGACGATCTTACGATCCGGTGTAATGAATCCAAAGACAGCCGCTCCGGTCGCCAGGAGAGCAACCGTAAGAAAGCTTCCTTTCAGAATCATTCCCAAAGCAACAGGAACAATAAAGAAAAAGATTGCCAGTGTCATGCGTTTGGCATGGTATTCCATTGCCCCCTGGTAAACCCATCCGGATTTCCGCAGACGTGTCTCCAGATTTCCATCCACTGGACGGATCCTATTGGAAAGATCCGCAAGCATGGAAGTGAAAACAGTGGATTCATTGGCTGCGACAGGCCGGAGATATCCGTTTTCATCTTCTTGGAGCACTTTTCTGCCGGCGGTCTTTCCGCTCAGAATACCGATCATGATCAGAGCAATACCGGCTGCTGCCGCAAAAGCAAAAACGATGTAATTCATAGAACCTCCTTATTCTCCGCCGATTTCAAGTACTTTGCCAGCAGAATTCAGAATCTTGTTCCCGACAATATACCCGACACACGCTGTCGCAATGGACAGGATCAGGAAGAAAGTTCCCAGCGGTGTCTGATAGGCTTCCCGTGAATCCGGGAAGAACAGGCGCATTGCGATCATGAATACAAAGGGTGAAGCTGTAATAATGTACAGTGTGCTCTTCTGTGTCTGCAGATCCGCGTTGACTTTCTGCCGGGCCCTCATACGGGAGCGGATCGTTTCCGTCAGCGGATGCAGAACGTCCGCGAGCGGTACTGCGCTGCCTTTGTATTCCCAGGTTTCAAGCGTGTCCAAAAGCAGATTCAGGGATGTGGAATGACGTTTCTTCTTCACTTCCTGAGTTGCTTCCTCAAATTTAGCACCCTGGTTGAGATTGGTCAGGATCAGTTCAAAGTCTGTTTTTACAATCGCCGGAGCCATCCGAATCGCGTGATCCAGCGTATCGCGGATAACCGTATGAATGGCTGCACCTGAGGCCATACGATCAGCCATATCAGCAAGTGCTTCCTCGTATTCCAACCCCTGCTTGTCGCGGCGCTCGAACAGCCACATAATGTAGGCGAACCAGGAAATCCCGCCAAGCGTCAGCATCACAACAATGTTGTTGGATGCGATCCATCCGGCTGCCATGAGGACGGCCATAATGATCATCCCGTCACGGATAAAGACTGCTTTGGTTACATTCAGGTTAGCCTGTCCGATCGCAGTCTCAAGACCGAACTTCCGAGCCGTTTTAATGAAGTTCTGCTGCTTATAGCTCAACTTGTCTGCATCGAGCAAAGCGGAAACACGGTCCAGATCTGTTTGCTCAACTTTCTTTTCCCGGTATGTAAGCCCTGTCCAGATCAGGAAAGCACCGAGAGCTCCGACAATAGCAAAAAGCAGGTTGGTATCGATAATAGCGTTATTCATCCGCAGTTCCTTTCTCCGCTGGCTGTCCCGGCAGCGGCTGTGTTGTGTAGGTATATTCCGGCATTCCCGCGTCTTCAAATTTCTGAGCAAAACAGGACCCGCGGAGCATTGGGCCGAGATCTCCGTATCTTCCACCTTCATTCAAGAAGATCGGCACGATCTCAGGTTCCGGCGTCGTATTTTCATTAACAAGTTTTCCGGAATACTCGACAATGGAATGCACAGACCGTCTGCTGCCGTGGATCTGAAGCGTGACAAGAATATTCAGTGTTCCGGCAGCAAGATTAGCTGCACGGTAACGGTCCAGATGGCGTCCTTGTTCGGACTGGGAAAGCATCATGAAGATACGGCCGAAGACTTCATGCGGACCTTCAGCGTGAAGTGAGGTTAGTCCATTCTTATGGCCGGTATTCAACGCGTTTAATAAATCGAAAACTTCCTTGCCGCGGGCTTCCCCAAGCGTCAGAGCATCCGGACGCTGGCGCAGAGCCAGTTTGACCAGGTCAGCCTGCTCGACAGCCGCTACGTTGCCGTCCAGACTGGCTGCGCGGGTACGCAGATAGATGACATTGTTCGGAGTTTTCGCTCCCGGATTCAGATCTATTTCAGGCGTGTCTTCGATAATCAGGATACGTTTTCCCGGAGGGATGCATTTGCCGAGGGCGGTAAGCATCGTGGTTTTTCCGCATCCGGTAGGTCCGACCATTACGATATTAAGCCCTGCAAGGACAGCGGCGTGAAGATAAGCTGCTGCCTTTGCAGAAAGCATCCCGCCTGTATCCGTCTTTGTATAGTCCGGGAGGTATTTTGTCAGGTCGAAACGGTCCGAATCATTGTTCTTCGCTTCATATTTTTTCGTAAAATCCGACAGCTGGATATCCTTTGATCGGTGAGCACGAATACAGATCGTTGGCCAGGCATCTGTCACAGGATAGGTAACGATGCTGACACGTTCCCCGCCCGGAAGGATCGCGTCAACAATCGGTGTGACAGGATTGGCTTTCTTTCCGGATTTTGAAATGCCTCGGTTGATCATCTCCAGCAGGCGTTCGCTGCTTTCAAATTTCATTTCCTGGTGATTCCAGGCGCCGGAACTGTAGGTCATGATCTCCCCCGGACCGTTGACGGTGATATCCTCAATGGACTGGTCCGCGAGAAGCGGAGTGAGTTCGCCCATGCCGAGGATCTCGTCTACGACCTTCTGGACGAATTCCTCCCGGGGCATGTCGATGGTGAGGCAGCCCTTTTCACCCGCG
>CACZRW010000236.1 GCA_902783675.1 uncultured Pseudomonadota bacterium
CTGCGTGCTGCAAGCAGTAGTGTAGCTAACAGAGAAAGGGAGATAAGTAGTGTTCTTTTCATGATATATATTATTTTGGTATTTGATATTCACGACGAAAAATATTCTTGAAGCCCTGTCAGTTTATCCGTGTTGATTAGTTACTTCGTGCGTTTGCATGCTCCGTTCCAGGTTTCCCAGGATGATTGGCTGAATCCTATGCCGCGTGCGTCCCATTTCTGGCGGATTTCGCGCATGATTTGCTGACGGGAGCGTCTGGAATTGTCGTCATAGGAGATAATTCCATAATACATGTCACTGAGGGCGTCTGCGTGCTTTTCGTACGTATTCCAGTCCATATTGCGGAGGGTATAGTTTTTCTGTCTGTTATTGCCGGAGGCACTGCCTGAGGCACTGCCTGAGGCGCTGTCGGAGGCGCTGTCGGAGGCGTTCTGCGTGTATGTTAGGACGCTATATGGATTTCCGTGTGAGCTGCTATAGCCCATTGACTGCATCTGGCTTTGCTGGTTGGGGTTGAGGGCCTGTTGTTTTTGGCTTACGTCGGCGCATATCTGGGCAGCAGTTGTAAGGATTTTTAATGCCGTCTGCCACCATTTTTTCTTTTTCTTGGTTTGTGTGGCGGACGTGAGGGGTGATGTAGTCTTTTGCTGTGATGCTGTAAGGTTCTTGAGCGCGTTAAGGCGTTGTTTCGCTTCGGGATGTCCCTGTATTGCTGCTTTTTGGTACCAGAATTCGGCACCGTCATAATCTACCTGGGATGCTCCCATCCTGCCTATCTGTTCGTATATGCCCAGACGGTATTGTGCCGGTGCAAATCCTTGTTCTGCTGCTTTCTGGAAATATGGCTCTGCCATCGTGCATGACTTCTGGGTGAGCTGTCCGTTGTTGTCATAGACTTGTTCGTACAGGATTCCCAACTGATAGATGGCCGGCAGATAGTCTTGATCTGCAGCGAGTTTCAGCCATTTTTCGGCATTGTATGTGTTAACCGATGGGTCGTTGCCTGCCTGACCTGACATATACAGTGTTCCTAATAGGAGCTGTGCGGGGAGATAGCCGAGTTCGGCTGACTCTGACAGCATGGACAGTTTCGTCTGGTCGTTTGTCCCGTAGGTCCTTGCCCGGTGTATCTGATAGTCGCGATACAGGGCAAAGGCTTTCTCGTCCAGGCTGTCTGCTGCGAGTTTGTCCATAAAATATTTCACGGCATAATAGTTGAGGAAACAGTCTTGTCCTGTGTCTATCGAACGCCGGTAGTATTCCAGTGCCAATGTGGGATTTATTTCACAGCCGGTACCCAAGGAATAAAAGGTGGCTACATTCGATGCCATTGCGTCGTTCAGTTCTGATGCCTTGAGATTGTATTCGAAGGATATCGAGTCGTTCTGCTGGGGAAAGGAACTGTTGCAATATGCTAATGCAAGGTTGAAATATGCTAATGATTGCAGTTGGGGATTGTCTGCAAGCATCTCTGCTGCTTTCTCGTACAGGTCTACCGATTTGGGGATGTCTCTTAGCTGTGCTGGGACAGAGAAGGAATAGGCCTCGGCTAAAAAGAGTGCGGCTTTTGGTGCCTGTTCGGGATATTTGTTGATGATATTCTGCAGTTCTTTTACTATTTTCTGCTGCTCTGATTCTTTGGCCAGGGGATTTGTTTCTAATACTTTCAGCTCCAAATAGGCCTTGTTGAATCTGGTTTCCCCTGTTTTGTTCTGTGCAGGTAGGACGAATGTGGCCAACAGGGCAAGCAAAATGATCAATGTTCTTTTCATAGTATAGCAGGTATATGTTTTTCCCTGCACAAATGTAGCATTTTTTTTGGATTTTACATTGATTCCTTGTTTGTTTCATGCAAGAATCCTATTTTTGCATCGTCTGAAAATGAAAGCGCCGAAATCCTATTACGACCGCACGCGAGAGGATTTTGATGTCAGCGGTGAATTGGAAATCAAATACTATGACTGAATTCCACTAAGGCACAAACTTCGGCACCAACAGAGAGGACGACAACTATACCAGCTTCCGTTTTGTATATAGTCGGAGTCAAAATATCTCCCAACTTGGCTGCCACCCTGTACTCGACACGCAAACCACGGATAGCAAA
>CACZRW010000237.1 GCA_902783675.1 uncultured Pseudomonadota bacterium
AGTTTTACCATTAAGGTCAAGGACAATGTTCTTGGTTGCCGGGATGTGTATTTCGGTATTCTCTGCCATTGTCTCATTGGCAATCATCCTGATGGTAGTCTCAGTCCCGTTGGTAGGAACAGCGGCAACTGCTGCTGCAAGGGTAGGATATCGTGTATTACCAATCTCAGCTACATCCGGAAGTTTAACAACGTTCCAAACATTACCATTCTTAACGGCCTCATAACCATTAGAAACATAAGCAGTAGGATCGCTGGAGAATGTACCGCCTGTTACACTTACGGTTGAACCACTTTCAACACTGTTACTGTCAAATCCAACAAACTGACGATTTGCATCATAGTTAAAGACTGCATCACCGGAGATATTTACAGTGGACGCGCCCTCGATATACATTGCATTGCGAGTTGGAGCATTGAATGTACCACCGTCAATTGTAAGAGTTGTAGTGCTCTGGAGATACAGAGCGTAAAGTCCGGTAAGTGTTCCTCCGTGGATAGTCACAGACTTATTCTGTCCGGAGAAGCTACGGACAGGAATATAACCTGCTACAAGATTTCCACCATTGATAGTTGTGGAAGTGTTAGCTCCGACATTATCGATTGCGTAGGAAATGTTGCTGGTAGCGTTCTGCTGCAAAGTACCGTTCTCTACAATAAGAGTTCCTGCATTGGCTATGATGCTGGTTGAATAGTTGTAACCAGACCAGGATCCTGTATGGACTCCGTCTGCTATCTCATTTGACATAGTTCCGGTAGCTCCAGAAGAAGAATCAGTAATAGTCAATGTGCCCTTATTGTCAATCAACTGTGAGAAACCGTCTGAAGTAACCCTGTTCTTAATGTTCTTACCATTAAGGTCAATGGTTATATTCTTGCCGGCAGGGATTGTAACACCAGCGTTACCCTCAACGGTGAAACTCTTAAGAATCTTAATTGTAGCTGTACCATTGTTAGAAACAGCGTCAATTGCGTCTGCAAGTGAAGTATATTTGGTCTCACCTATCTGAGCTACTTTAGCTTCAGCAACCGTCCAGGTACCATCATTATTGTTTATAGCCTCATAGCCATCAACAACACAAGCAGTAGGATCAAAATTGAATGTTCCGCCCTTTACAGAGGGTTTCAAGTAGCTTGACAGGTAGAATGCACCACCAGTCTTAACATTGTAGATACCGCCTTCGATTACAATAGAGGATGCCTCGTAATTACCTTCGGGGTTCTCATTTGTTACACAATCAGAGTCTTTACCTGCTTTATCGACCCAGAACATAGACGGATTTGCAACAGATGCATCTGTGTTCTTGGTGAAGTTGTTGCCCTTGATGGTAACATGCGAACCGGTCTGAGCACAAATTGTATAATACTTGGTGCCATTTATTGTGCAGTCTTCAATAACCACATCGGTAGAACCAGTAAACACATTGATACCGCCATCTGTAGTTACATTCTTGATTGTTGCACCATCTACACCGGCAATACCCAGAACATAGCTATTCTTCACATTGTCAGTCGTGCCAACCTGCAGGGTACCATTCTTAATGGTGAAATTGCTGATGCGACCGTTAACTGCCAGAATATGACCGGCAACGATAGCAGCATTACCCATATTGGAGATTGTGTGCTCGTTCAGGTCAAGAGTAAGATTGTCTACACAAATCTCAAGCGGATTGTATGTAGAACCAGCCCACTTATAATTTGCATAGGCAGGCTTGGAGAAGTCAATGTCAGACAGAAGCTGGATTATATCGCCATCCTGAGCTGCAGCAACGGCTGCAGCAAGAGTAGGATATTTGGTCTCACCTATCTGAGCAACTGGCTGTATTTCACCTACAGTCCAGGTACCATCACCATTATTGGTGGCTTCATAACCAGAAACACAGAATGCTGTAGGATCTACAGTAAAGGTTCCGCCCTTGATTGCAACGTAACTGCTGTTGCTTCCGGCAATGTTTCCGTTGAAAGTACCCGAATTTACTATAATGGAACCCTCGGGGCCATCATTGCCGATGAAGTACCCCTGAAGGACTCCTGAGGTGTTGCTGCCAGAGTTGGCTGTATATGTTCCACCATCTATTGTTACAACAGAGTGATTCTGGGAGCATACAGCATAATAGTCGCCAGAAAGAACCGTACAGCCTGTTATTGCAGTATTAAGAGATTTACCCTTTATGAAAGCGTCTGAGGAGCCTCCGATAGAAATACCACCTTTAGTTGTTACATTAGATAAAGTAACATCTGATATACCATCGTTCACGCCTACTGCACCGACTATAATAATGTAAGAATTGAGTTTTGTAGCCTTGGCTTCATTAACTCCAGATGCAATGGTTCCGTCCTTTACAGTGACATTGCTGGCAGTTACACCAAATGAGAAGTTATTGGTAACCGTGAGTGTCTTGCCGTTAAGGTCGAGAACAGTTCCCTCTTTTGATATATGGAGCGGATTACTGATAGTATAAGTGCTGGCTGTTCTGCAATCGCTTAGCAATGTAATAGTTCCAGCTGTTTCCAACGCATTTGCGGCAGCAACGGCCTCTGCAATTGTAGAATAAATAGTCTCACCTACTTTTGCTACACCAAGACGAGAAATAGTCCAAGTACCGTTTTCATTATCTATGGATGTATAACCTTCAGGTATCAAATTGCTATTAGGCTGTTGGTTATATGTACCACCCCTAAGGGTTACATAACGTCCATTGTTACTATCATAGTTATTAGACTCGATAGTTCCATTGAATCTTCCGGACTCTACGATTATTGAGCCTTCAGGACCATCAGCTCCAACAAATTTTCCATGAAGAACTTTTGACGAATTGCTCTTAGAGTTAGCCGTATATGTTCCACCATCTATTGTTACAACAGAAAGATTCTGAGAACAGATAGCATAGTAGTCACCGGAAAGAATAGTACAATTTGAAATTGTAGTGCTGAATGACTGTCCCTTGATATAGGCATCTTCGACTGAGCCACCAACAGATACGCCACCGCCTGTAGAAACGACATCCTTAATAGTAACGCCCTCTATACGTTCATCCGCATTCACAGCACCTATTACGAGTATATAAGAGTTTACTTTTGTAGCTTTAGCATCATTAACTCCAGATGCAAGTGTTCCGTTCTTTACAGTAACATCGCTGGCAGTTACACCAAATGAGAAATTATTGGTAACGGTGAGTGTCTTGCCGTTAAGGTCGAGCACCGTACCCTCTTTTGATATGTGAAGTGGAGTAGTGATTGTATATGCACTACCTGTCTCGCAATCAGCAATAAGGGTGATAGTTGCTGCCGTTTCCATTGCATTGGCTGCTTCAATTGCAGCAGAAATGGATGTATATTCTATCGTTCCTATGATGGCTACAGTTTCACCATCGACACTTGTAATTGTACCTTCTGTTTGTTCTGACTGAGTTTCAGTAATACTTCCTGCTTCTCCAGCATTTACTTCGTCTTCTGTACGATTAACGATAACTACCGTAGCGTTATCGGATGAAGTAATGGAAGATGTTACTGAACCTTCTTTTTCGACAACTACCGTTGTGCCTTCACCAGTAGCATTCAAAGTAGCTACAGAACCAGATACAGAAGTGCTTGTTCCCTGTGCATTGA
Source organism: uncultured Pseudomonadota bacterium (assembly GCA_902783675.1). Taxonomy (GTDB): domain Bacteria; phylum Pseudomonadota; class Alphaproteobacteria; order CACZRW01; family CACZRW01; genus CACZRW01. The sequence continues at coordinate 3,609 of CACZRW010000237.1, forward strand.
GAGTGCCTACGCTACCGGAGACATTAGTGTTTTCACCGGTAGATGTCAGGGTTGTTACACTACCAGATACGTTAGTATTTTCTCCTGTGGATGTCAGAGTTGTTACAGTACCGGCAACCGTGTTATCAGTTGCCTTAGTAGTTATATTGGTAACAGTACCTGCAACATACAGATTACAGTTAACTTCACCTACAGAGATTGTATTAACTGTTGAAGTCTCATTGATTCTGACCCAAATCTTCTCGGGCTCTGTCTGGTCAAAAGCGGCCTTATCTGGAACTGTAAGTGTGCCGGTGATTTTACCATCGATAGTTAGACCACCGCCATCCTCTGCAATAGTTACATTTCCAATGGTAATTTCTTGTCCGATTACCAAAGTATTTACGCTTGTATTGGTAGTGATGGAACCAATGTTCTCCTCGGCAGCTGCAGAAATCACAACGTGAGAATTAGGCATATTTACTGTAAGGGCCATGTACTCCAATGTGCATTCTTCAGCCACAGTAATATATACATTATCCGGATAGTTTTCACCTGTGGCTCTAATTTCCATCGATGGAACTGTGGCTCCAGTACTCTTAATGATAGTTACATAAACATCACCTTCTATGTTAAGATTCTTCTCTGCTTCTGTAGAAGAGTCAATGGTAATGTTATTGTCCACAACAGCCATCGAACGAGTCAATCTCTTAGCTTTTCCGGCATCCAGGTTACTGATGGTCTTTGTAGTACAAGTATAAACCTTATTATTAGAATCAATCGCCTGAACTCTGACATTAGTAGAGGAGAAAGGAGCTGCTGCCATATTGACAGTAAGAATACCTTCTGCTTCAACTGCAATGTTGTTCAGGTCTATGCTAATCTCATTTGTCATTGTGCCATTACTAAGTTCTCCCGTCTGAACATTAAGAGTAGGATTAGTAGTGAACACGTTGGAATCAGAAACCAAAATTACTTTTTTGAAAGTAGTTGTTTCTGATAATTCAGGGAATGTCAGTACAAACTGAACAAAGCCTGAGTTATATTCATAGTGGAAGTTTGCAGTAGAGCCTGAGCAAGTGGCAGATGCCCAGGCAAAAAGATAATTCTTCAAATGAGAAGCATCTCCATTACTGGACTGAATCTGACCAGTATAGGAAAGTTCCACATCAGGCCAAGTGTCAATTAGTATTCTGGGATAAATAGAAGTATACATTTCCCCAGATGTGAGATCAAAATGACCACCTTCAAAAGTAGCATGAGCCGTATTCTCGGTGTCAACATTAAGTTTGAATGACTGGTACTGCTCATATACAGAGTTATCATATGGCCAAACACCAATCTTATCACCATTGTCAATTGTTA
>CACZRW010000238.1 GCA_902783675.1 uncultured Pseudomonadota bacterium
ACCATGGCAGATGTCACAAAAAGTATGCAAAACGCTTTGCCGACCTCGTTTGACATAGATCCCAATGTAAATATAACAAGCGGCGATATGCGTATGCAGACACTCCCACAATCAACAAGCGTTGTATCTGCCGTACAGTCGGGTATGGGCGCCGTAAACTTTACTCTCAATATTGAGAACTACAACAACGCGGACAGCTCCTCTCTGATAAATCTATCCGACACTATAACCTACACACTTTATGAGCTGATTTACAGACAAAAGGCGGTGACAGCGTGATATACGATTTTGAATTTAACGGTCATAAGCTGTCTGAACTCGGAGCGGTAATATCCGAAAATCCACACTATGCGTTATCCGTAAGAGAGCTTGATTTTACAAGCATACCGTTTAAAAGCGTAGACGTTATTACAGACAAAAAGCGGTTTAAAAATCTCTCCGTAACGTATAAAGTAACGTCCGTACCGACTTTTGCGGATATAACAGAGCAGGAATTTGTAAACGTACTGTCCGAGGCTTTCCTTACTTCATATGAGTACGGTGTTTTGCGCGATACATATAACATCGGGTATTTCCGAAAAGCAGTCGTAACAGGCATTACAGAACCAACCGTGTTAATGAGCGGAGTGGTAACGGCTAAAATAACATTTAACTGTGCTCCATTCCTCTACTCCGATACAGGCGCAACCCCCATAATTCTTACATCAACAAACAAAGCAGTGACAACAACTGTTACCAACCCCGAAATGTGGGACAGCGAACCAATTATTAAAATAAACGCAAACGGCGATTTTACCGTGATAGTCGGAGATGTTACACTGGCTCTTACAGGTGCAAGCAATTATATTATTATCGACAAGGAAAAAGAGGATGTTTACGACAGTAACGGCTCCTGCAACGATAAACTAAACGCTTTGTCGCTGCCTTATCTTAAATCAGGAGAAAATACTGTTTCTATTACTGGAAGTAACAACTTTACCGTTGAAATAATTCCGAACTGGAGGCGGTTGTAATGTTGCCTATACTTTATCCCTCCGGCACAAGTAAAAGTGATTTTTTCGCAAATAACGGGCTGGGATTTTTCAATCGCTGTACAAAGTGTAACGTTACAGAAGAAAGAAACGGAATGTACGAGCTTGTAATGAACATTTTACCGTCCGACAGACTTGCGAAAACATCTGTCTGCGGAATGTTTGTAAAAGCAAAACCGAACCCTTTTGACACTCCGCAGATCTTTGAAATATATTCGCAGTCCGTAAGCCGTGACAAAATAGAGATTCAAGCGCAGCATATTCATTACTTCTTAAATACAATAGTTTCGGCAGAACCCATAGACAAACGCACCGGTACACCGATTCAGATTTGGAACGCTTTACATAATTTTTGGGTACCGAACGTAAGCATAGATCTGTTTTCGTTTGCAACCGACATAACAACTTCCGGCACAGTTTCGGCAGGATATATTTCATCCGGCAACGGGCGCAACATATCAATAAGCGAATTGCTCAGCGGAACAGACGGGTCTATGCTCGATGTGTTTCACGGCGAGTATTATTATGACAATTTCAATGTAAGTCTTTTGCAAAACAGAGGCACGGATACGGGAATAGCGCTGCGGTACGGTTCCAATATATCTTCAAAAAAGCAAAGCAGCAGCAATCAGACGATGTATAGCCATATTATGCCTTATGCAAAGGTGCAGATGTTTGAAGAGGATACCGGACAGACAAGTGATTTATATGTATATATTTCGGGCGGTATCACAATAGCAAACAGCGCATTGAATTATCCTAAAGCTCTTTTATACGATTTTTCGGATAGAATGTCGGATGTAACATTAAGAAGATATTCACCGGGATATTATTATAATTTGCAGGAAGTACAAGACAGACTGGAGCAAGAAGCACTCGATTACACAAGTAAATATAATTCCGCATTAACTCAGCTCTCGACAAATATACAGATAGACCTTCCCGAAACGCTCAACAGCTTACAAGGCTGCAAACTGTGCGATACCGTTTTGGTTGACATGGACGATAACGGCACAAAATCACGTGCAAAAATCACAAAAACGGTATATGACGTTTTAGGAGAAAGATATACAAAAATAGAACTGGGACAGCCCAGAAAAACCATAGCAGATATGATAACCGTTAAGAATTTGGGAGGTGCATAATGAATACTATAGTTCACGAAATAGGGCTTGATTTCAATGAAAATCGCAGTTTAAAGGTTGTAAAGCTAAAACAAAACAACAATGCATTTACGCATATACGGTTGCTGCTCACTCATAATGGTACAGCTGTTCAGTTTGATTCGGCAACAGAAGAAGCAAAAGCAAATGTAAGCGTTAACGGTGTAACAGTTGCGGTAAATAAAAGCTGTACAATTTATGATAACAAAATAGAGTTTGACGTAACGGGAGATATGACAGCCATAG
>CACZRW010000239.1 GCA_902783675.1 uncultured Pseudomonadota bacterium
ACAGTTTGAAAATATCATGGAAGTCCGGGCGGTTGCGGGAGATAACTTCCTGGGGGGCGAGGACTTTACGGATGTGCTGATGCGGATGTTCCTGACGGAGAACGGCATCGAGGACCGGAATCTTTCGGAGAAGGAGCAGGCCATCCTCCGTAAGGCGGCAGAAGCCGCAAAGCTGCAGTTTTCGGACAGCGACAAGGTGACCATGCGGTGTACACTGCAGGGTAAGGAATACATTTCCGAGATCGGGATCGATGCATATGAACGCTCCTGTCAGGTGCTTCTGGCGAAACTTAAGAAGCCCATCGAGCGTTCCCTGAAGGACGCAAATGTACATCTGGCAGACATCGGAGAGGTTCTTCTGGTGGGCGGTGCCACAAAGCTGCCGATCCTCCGGCGGTTTGTCAGCAAAACCTTCGGACGGATCCCGAATACGGGCATTGATCCGGACCGGGTGGTGGCCATCGGAGCCGCACTTCAGGGCGCCATGAAGGAACGCTCGGAGGCCGTGAAGGAAATGATCCTGACGGATGTATGTCCCTTCACTCTGGGCACGGAGGTCTGCGTGACGAAGCCCGGCGGCATCAAGGAGCCGGGGCATTATCTGCCCATCATAGAGCGAAATACGGTGATCCCGGTCAGCCGGACGCACCGGGTCTACACCGCGTCGGAAGGACAGACGGCGATCCGTGTGGTCGTACTGCAGGGGGAGAGCCGGATGGCCATGAACAACGTGCGTCTCGGAGAACTGGAGATCCCGGTACCCAAGGGGCCGGAGGGACAGGAGGCGGCGGATATCACCTTTACCTATGACGTGAATTCCATCCTGGAGGTGGTAGTGAAGGTGATCTCCACGAAGGCCGAGAAGCGGATCGTGATCCGGAATGAAGGAAATGAGATGACGGACGATGAGATCGACCGCAGGCTGGCTACCCTGGCGGAACTGAAGATCCCGCCGCGGGAGCAGGAGGAAAACCGGTATCTGATGGCCCGGGGGGACCGGATGTACGAAGAAGCAACCGGCGATACACGGCTCCGGATCGAATATCTGCTCCGGGAGTTTGAGACCGTGATGGACGGCCAGGATCCGGCGAAGATCGCAGAAGCCCGTGAGAAACTGAAGGAACAGCTGGATACCATCGAACTGTCCATGCTGGACGGAGATAACTGAGCAGCGGGACGGGACAACACAGACGTATAAGAAAGACAACAAAATAAAGGAAAGGCAGGGCCCGGTACAGTCAGACTGTACCGGGCCCTGCCTTTTCGACGTTATATCGTTTTCCCGGATACTTTTCCGGATGCTTTTTTCGTAAACGGCTTTTTCCGAAAACTGCTTTTTCGGAAATCGCTTCTTCCGCTTACCGCTTCTCCAGCGGTACGTAGTCCATGGTATGTGCCACCGACATATACGCCGGGCGGATGATCTTGTTGGTGCAGGTCAGCTCTTCGATCCGGTGTGCCGACCAGCCGGCCACCCGGGCGATGGCGAAGAGCGGAGTGATGAACTCGTCCGGAAGTCCCATCATGTTGTATGCAAAGCCGCTGTAGAAATCGATATTCGGCGATACCGGCTTGTACATTTTGCGCTCCTGCCGCATCAGATCCGGTGCCAGACGGGCAACTGCCTGATGCAGATTGAATTCGTCCATGCGGCCCTTTTCTTCCGCCAGAAGCTTCGTATAGTGCTCCAGGATCTTTGCTCTCGGGTCGGATATGGTATAGATGGCATGTCCGATACCGTAGATCAGTCCGGACTTGTCAAAGGCTTCCTTCCGCAGGATCTTCAGAAGGTAAGCCGAGATCTCTTCATCATCGTTCCAGTCCCTGATCTCCTTCTTCAGTTCGTCGAACATCTTCTTGGCCTTGATGTTGGCACCGCCGTGCTTCGGTCCCTTCAGGGAGCAGAGGGATGCGGCAACGGAAGAGTAGGTATCCGTGCCGGAGGAGGTTACCACATGGGTGGTGAAGGTGGAGTTATTTCCACCGCCGTGCTCAGCGTGGAGTACCAGTGCGATGTCCAGAAGTCTGGCTTCCAGCGGGGTGAATTTCTTATCCTGCCGCATGATGCGGAGAAGATTCTCTGCGGTGGAAAGCTCCGGCTTCGGATTGTGGATATAGGGACCGCGGTTCTGCATGTAATGCCGGTACGCCAGATAGGAGTATGCGG
>CACZRW010000240.1 GCA_902783675.1 uncultured Pseudomonadota bacterium
CTCAGCTCTCAAATCTCAACTCTCAACTTTCGAACACGCTCTACGAGGTCGACGACTTTGCGTGGTACCATGGCGGTCGCAACCTGTATGACGCCACGGAGATCAACGCCGGCGGCAGCAGGAGCTATACACTGTCGGCGGTGGGCGCAGGCAGTGGGGGCTCGCTGACGGTAGTCCTCTCCGGTGCCGGAGCCTCGACGGTGACGGTAAGCCTGAACGGTACGGAGGTGGGCGACGTAAACATTCCCACCAACGGCTCGTACGAGACGATGCGCACAGCGATGCGTACCTTTGAGGTTTCAGGTATCAGGTTTCAAGATTCAGGTGCGGGCAATGAGGTAACGTTAGTCGTCGGCGCTGACGGCGGCAAGGTGCGGCTCGACTACATCTCGTTGCACGCCGACACACCGGCTGCCGCCCCGGATCTCAGCACCGGAACGTTCCCTGCCCCGGAATACGTCTATGGCATCACTAACCAGGACCACCATGCCGACACGGCTGTCGACATGGTCATCATCATACCCACGTCGCAGCAGCTGCTGGCGCAGGCCGAACGGCTGAAGACGCTGCACGAGGAGTGCGACGGTATGAGGGTGCGCATAGTACCTGCCGACGAACTGTATAACGAGTTCTCAAGCGGCACACCCAATGCCAATGCCTACCGACGCTATCTGAAGATGCTCTACGACCGGGCGGAAACTGACGACGACATGCCGCAGTTCCTGTTGCTGATGGGCGATGGCGCCTGGGACAACCGGATGCTGAGCAGCAGCTGGAAGGGCTACTCGCCCGACGACTTCCTGCTGTGCTACGAGAGCGAGAACTCATATAGTGCCACGAGTTGCTACGTCACCGACGACTATTTCTGTCTGATGGACGACGGTGAGGGCGGCAGCATGCTGACCGACAAGGCCGACGTGGCCGTGGGACGCATCTCTGCACGTACGGCCGACGAGGCTGCGACGGTGGTCGACAAGATTGTGAGCTACGTCAGTAACGACCATGCCGGTGCATGGCAGAACCTGCTGTGCTTCATGGGCGACGACGGCGACAATAACAGCCACATGCGCGACGTCAATCAGGTGGCAGAGATGGTAGAGCGCGAATATCCCACCTACCAGGTGAAACGCATCATGTGGGATGCCTATACACGTGTCAGTTCGTCGACGGGCAACAGCTACCCCGACGTCACACGGCTCATCAGGCAACAGATGCAGCAGGGTGCCCTGCTTATGGACTACTCCGGACACGGACGTGCTGACGCCATCTCCCATGAGTACGTGCTGAAGCTGGCAGACTTCCAGAATACGTCGTCACGGCTGCCGCTGTGGATGACGGCATCGTGCGACATCATGCCCTTTGACGGACAGGAGGAAAACATCGGCGAGACGGCCATGTTCAACAAGAAGGGCGGTTCCGTGGCATTCTTCGGCACAACACGTACCGTCTACCAGCCGCAGAACCGCATTATCAACATGGGCTTTACACGCAACGTGCTGGGCAAGACCGACGAGGGACTGCCCCTGCCCATCGGAGAAGCCGTGCGCAGGGTGAAGAACGACCTGACGGGTGCCGGCGTGCTGATGGGATACGACAGCAATGGCAACCCTATCTACTCTACAGACAATTCGGAGAACAAGCTGCAATATACGCTGCTAGGTGACCCGGCCATGCGTCTGGCTGCCCCGACGCTTGGCATCGAGGTGGACTCTATCAACAAGGTAGCCCTCTCCGACGGTACCGTACTGACGCTGAAGGCAGGCTCGACGGCGACAGTCAGCGGACACATCGTCGGACTCGACGGTCAGAAGGACACGGCGTTCGACGGTACACTGACAGCCGTGATCCGCGATGCCAGCGAGGAAGTGGTGTGTAAGCTGAACGACCCCACAGCGGCCGACGTGCCGTTTGTCTATAACGACCGCCTGAACGTCATCTTCAATGGCAGCGACGCCGTGAAGAACGGACACTTCTCGTTTACCTTCGCCGTACCCAAGGACATCAGCTATTCGGAGTCCACGGGACTGATGAACCTCTATGCCGTCAGCGAGGACAAGGCCAAGGAGGCCAGTGGAGCCTGCGACAGACTGATATTGGGCAGCTCGGAGCACATCAGCCAGAACGAGACAGGACCGAGCATCTACTGCTACCTGAACAGCTCGTCGTTCACCAATGGCGGCAACGTCAACCCCACGCCCTATTTCGTGGCACAGCTCAATGACGAAGACGGCATCAACGCGACAGGCAGCGGCATCGGACACGACCTGCAGCTGGTCATCGACGGCGACATGGCAAAGACCTACTCGCTGAACGAATACTTCCAGTACGATTTCGGCAGCTACACCAGCGGCAGCATCGGATATACCCTGCCGGAACTGTCATACGGCCCGCACAAGCTGATGTTCCGCGCATGGGATGTCCTGAACAACGCATCGACCACGGAACTGACGTTTAATGTGGTGAAGGGTCTGGAACCCACATTTTTCGACGTGGAGTGTACGGTGAACCCCGCCACGACCACCACCTCGTTCGTCATCCTCCACGACCGTACTGGCAGTACGATGGACGTGATACTCGACGTGTTCGACATCTCTGGACGCCATCTCTGGTCATACGCGGAAAGCGGACTCTCGACCAACGATACCTATACCGTCGACTGGGATTTGACGGTCGACGGCGGACGCCGGCTGCAGACGGGAGTGTATCTCTATCGCCTGCGCATCGCCAGCGACGGCAGCAGTTATGCATCAAAAGCCAAGAAACTTATAATACTAACTCATAAATAAAGGAATATGAAGACAAACATGAAGATAATTGTAATGACAGCCTGCCTGTTCTTTGGAATGGCACTTCATGCTCAGGACACCAAAAGCGAGTTCAATCCCATTGAGCATGCTGTCATCTCACAGACCATCGCACCGGATGCAAGAGGTGCCAGTATGGGTGACATTGGTGTGGCTACAGACCCGGATGTCAACTCGCAGTACTGGAATCCCGCCAAGTATCCGTTCTGCATCAGCCGTGCAGGTATCGCACTGAACTATACACCATGGCTCCGCCAGTTGGTGAACGACATCGACCTGGCTTACGTGGCTGGCTACTATCGCCTTGGCGACTATGCCGCCCTCAGCGGTTCGCTGCGCTACTTCTCGCTGGGTGAGGTGATGACCTCCTACGACGAGAATGCCATGACGGTCAAGCCCTATGAGATGTCGATGGATGTGGGTGCTTCGCTGATGCTCAGCGAGAAGTTCTCCATCGCTGCCGTCATCCGATGGCTGTATAGTGACTTGCGCTACGACTATACCGAAGACGCATCGCCGGCATCGGCCTTCGCTGCCGACCTGGCATGTTACTATAACAACTATATTAACATCGGACAGCGTGAATGTCAGTTGGGACTAGGTATGAACATCTCGAACGTCGGTTCGAAGATTACCTACTTCGGTGACGACCGTTCCAACTTCCTGCCGGCCAACCTGCGTCTGGGAGCCTCGCTGATGGTGCCCGTCGACGAGTACAACCGCTTCTCCATTGCCTTTGA
>CACZRW010000241.1 GCA_902783675.1 uncultured Pseudomonadota bacterium
TTAATACAAATAACAGCATTATCGGGGTATGTAATTCTAAACCAATCGTATAATGTTTTCATCTGTTCATGTGTACAAATGTTTTCGGTAAATTGAATGATAATACCATCATTCTTTTCTACGGAGAGCGTGGAGATTTTCGCTTCCTTCAGAGCCTTCAGCTCACGCCGGAGGCTCTGTATTTCCATATCTTTTTCAGTCATAGCAATCAATCAGAATCGGATTCATAAAGTCTTTCCTTGAACTTATCGGGAATATGATCTTCAAGCCATGCGTCATCGCCGTTTTCGTCCCCTTCCGTAGTCCAAGTGTAATGTCTGGAAACAAGGTAATCACTCTCAGGATCTAACATAGCGGCAACTTCATCAGGAATGTATTCTCCTTCAAGGTAATACCCAGAGCGAGACAATGCTTCTTCTGCGTTCCATTTTGTGAGATTTTCTTCAAGAAGGCGCAAGCCGTACTTTCCGTACTCTTCCTTCATATACTCGCGCAGCTCATCGTTCAAGTCGATCTTACTGACCACAATAAAGCACGATGACGAGCTGTTCGTTACAAAGTCTTTTCTGTATTTCATATCATTTCTTTCTTTCGTTTATAGAATCTTCAATGATGGCTTTCATAGAGAACAAGGTTTGCCATCTTTGGCATAACCTCATGCTCCAATGTACTGCCAGGCTCACCGTGATCGCCGTATTCAAGCTCGACAAAAGTTTTATATTTCTTCATTTTGTCTTGCATTTCATCGATCCACTGCTTATAAAGTTCTTTTCCATAAGCAATCCCTTCGTCTGACGTTAAGAAATTATGCGCTTCCATATAATTCATGCCATGATTTCGACGTGCATATTCCATGACCTCATACGAAAACTCCCACGGGATATCCTCTTCGTCAATCTCGTGTTCCTGCATCATCTCATCTGCCGTCATCATTTTGCTCTGTTTTACATTGCTCAGAATATTGCCAAGATACTCAATAAAATAACTTGGGATAGCATCCGCAAGCTCACTTGCGATATTTTTTTCATCACAGAAGCCAAGAACAAAGCTGGAGCTTGACGAGTTTGTTACAAAATCTGTTCTAATTTTCATTAATCTTCCTCCAAGCATTTCGTCATTTCATTGTCTTCACAAATATTAGAAAGAAGATTCATCAAGGTAGTATCACTGTTGTCGATTCTTTTCCTTGCAAGTTTGAAGCCTTGCTCAAAAGCTTTAAGCCCGCGCTCGTAGCTGCGCTTCAAATATTCATCTTGGGCAAAAAGCTGGTCAAGCGTTTTTAAATCACCGTATAGAAATTCTTCTTTGAAGAGGTCTGTCCATTCTTCTTCACTGTTGAAGATTTCAGCCTTACGTGTTTCGCTCCAGCTATCTCCTTCTGTATCCAGGATCAGCTTCAGAATATCCGGGTAACTTTTCAAAAAAGGATAATGTATCAAAGTATCCTCATCAAACTGAGGACGTTCCTTAAATGCAATCAGGAAACTGCTGGATGAACTGTTTGTAACAAAATCACTTCTGTACTTCATCCGTTTCTTCCCTCACCCTGAGCAATTTCAATGTTGGCGAAACCGTTTTCAGGAGTAATCTTTTTAATATTTTTATCTTCTCTAAAATGATAACTGTAAATCGGCTCGCCATATTCGCTGTAATCCGCATCATTGCTGTCTTCAATAATGATGAACTTACTGTCAGGATGCGCATCAAGAATTTGCGCCGCATCCCAAATTATAGCGCCGGCATATTCTGCACCAAGTTCACCATAGTGCATTTTCTCCCTTACCTCATCTGCAGTGTAAGAATACAGGCTTAAATCGATCTCCTTTGATGCCTTTTCTTCATCCTCTATTCTTGCAAAACAAATAATGTAACTCGAACTTGAGCTGTTTGTCACAAAATCATTTCTATATTTCACTTCAAATCCTTCTCCATTCTGCTGCAAAGAACAATATCACGACAGATCGGGCAACCGCCAGCACAGCCGGAGCGATCATGGCAGTTAGGGCATGAATGCCGGAGTGAATCGCGGAATTTCTCAAACACATCGCTGTTCCATGCCTGTTCAATCGTGTTCTCTCTAAGGTTTACATAATATTTTTCATCTTGATTCCCAAAAGAACAAGGCATTGCATTCATGTTAGCATCAATATACATGGAATATCTTCCGCCTTCACAAAAATCAATGCTGTCAAGATCCACGTTTCTTGTCCGATTAATAATTGCGGGAGCTGTGCAACTATCGAACCCGATTTTGTACGAAAACTTTTTATTGTCGATCAGATCAAAGAATTCCGCAAGCTTAGGATCGTTATTTTGCAGAACATTTTCTGCTCTTCCGAGTCCGATAGGTTTATAAAGGAGGAACACGACCGCATTGATGCCTTGCGGAAATCTATCACTTTTCAGCCTGTCGATTGCATCCTGGATGCTGTTTTTACCAAGAACATAATGGATATTTGTTTTTACACCTGCATCCAAAAGCATTTGAATTGCATTATATGTATAATCCGCATCATGCATACTGACCGCAACAGCACCACAATATTTCTTGCAAAGTTCTGCCTTCTCCCTTGTGAAAGCAATACCGGATGTGGTGAAATTAGGGACGATGCCGCACATTCGTGTTGCAAAAAGAATATTGCGGAAATCCTCATGGGTATCCGGATCGCCGGCACCGCCAAGCGCAACCTGAAAAACTCTTCCTTTACATTGCCGCATAATAGATACGTAATCGCGCAGGCTCATATTAGGGCCTGTTCTATCTATAGCCTTTTGGTAACAATCAA
>CACZRW010000242.1 GCA_902783675.1 uncultured Pseudomonadota bacterium
CTTTATACTTCTCCTCTATTTCCGCACCGTTCTTAACACCGATAGTGTAGGCAGCCTTGTTAGGAACTCCGCTGTGTGACTCGTCGCTGATTACAGGAGCATTGCCCACGTTAGGACCATCTCTGTCCTCGACAGCATCCGCATCAATCTGAGTATAAGTAAGATCACCTATGGTCAGGCCGTCTTTAATCCTGGCATCAAATGTGACTTTGACCCAGTGTCCGCGGTAGTCCGCAGCATTGGCAATTCTAACCTGAAGCTTCTGTCCGTCGATGCTTACATCCGCATCCTTGATAGTTTCACCGTCTTCGGCAACTGTGGCATCTTTGTTAACCTTCTTGGCATCGATATTGTTAGTAACCTTGTGGTTATCTTCTGTGCCAAGGTCTGCAACAGCAATATCTCCTGCCTCAGAAACGAACTGGAGCTGCGAATCGAGTTCATCGGTGATTGTAACCTCATCGGCATCCTTTGTAATGTATGCGATCACATCATAAGTGAATTCCTCATCAAGATCGATGTAGTCATGTACGGCCTGATTGACGTACTTTTCGATTTCAGGCTGCTCCGGTTTGACTGTTACGGTATTGGAGCTATCCTGATATTTCGCCACATTGCCGACGTTAATTGCATAGGAGGCAGCATTGATGATTCCCGTGTGGTCTTCATCGGATTTTACAGGATCGTTTCCTGTATAAGGCTTACCTCTCTCTTCCCCATTAACGCCATCCTTATACTCTTCATCAGCCTTAATCTCGTTGTACTCAAGCTCTGAAATGCTGAGATTGGATTTTATCTTGGCCTTGAATTCTATTCGGATGTAGTGGCCGTAGAGATCTTTAAGCTCCTGATTATCGGTCTTTCTGCTTCCGTCATCATTAAGTTCATTGGCAAGCGTTACAGTCAGAGTATCATCGCTTATATCCACCTTGCTGTATTCGTTATCCTTAATAGTAATAGCCTTACCGGTCTGAACGGATGGAGTCACACCCTTGTGGTCGATTTTATCACCCGATACATCATAAACAGGTAAGTGATTTGAATCGATAGGAACTTCCTGACCGTTCTCCTCCTTGGTCCCGAGGTCATATACCTTTACATCGGAAGTGCCGGACACAAATTCCAGCTGCTCATTAAGTTTATCAGTTATGACTACTTTATCGGCATTTGTCGTTACGTATGCCAGTATGTTGTATGTAAACTCATCCTGAAGAGCGATGTCGCTGTGAACGGCTTCGTTGACATATTTCTCTATCTCAGGTGTTTCCTTATTTGTGGCAGTTGCGCTGAAATTGAATTTTCTCTTATGTATTTCAAATGTCTGAGCCTCTCCCGGGTCGCAGTTGCAATCACCCGTTCCGTCGCAGCCCTGTGCATCCTGATAATATTTAATTGTCTCAAATACAACATCAGTTTTATCAACAAATGCAGGGTCGTCTGATGAGAAGAACCTTTCACTCACCTCTGCACCACGGGTATTATCGTCTTTGACCTTATACTCCCGCATTATAATATTGAATTCCGCGCCATCATCAGTTTCTGTGATGAAATTGGCATCATCGTTACCTTTAGGGAATTCGATATTTATCTTTTGGTAATTATTCTCCCATTCCGCCTTGCCCTGGCCGTAGATATCCGTTCCGAATGTTTGACGTTTAGTTTCATAGGTATCAGCATACTCCTTATCATAGAGTCGGAATTGTGCAACTACGATTTCATCACCGTCATCGTTCAGCTCAGGCTTGCCGTCTTCGTCAGCAAGGATCATCTCATATTCCATTTTATCGGAATCCATGTCAACGAAGGTCTTCTCATAGCTGAGAGAGCCCTTGTCAATATTTATGTTCTCTCCGTCAGGAGTAAAGAAGAGAACGGTACCGTCGGATCCTACACCGCCGCCTCTGCGGGATGCGTTTCCGGATATCTCGACCTTTGGATTTTGAACATAGGTCTGTCCCTCGTTCTTAAGGCCTAACATCGCAGCCTGACCGCTTGTGGCCTCTGCTTCGGTAAATTGTTCTGCTGACCCCCCATCTCTTACGCTGGCTTCATCGTGCTTCCATCCTGTCAGTCTGTCATGCGGTCCAAAATCGATAAGTACACCGCCGAGGAACCCCGCGTCTTTATGGAAGTCGGCATTTTGATAATCGGCTGTATTGCCCTGGAGATTTACAGATGTCATATCAAATGTGGCAATACCGGCCGGACAGAGCCATATACCGCCTCCTGAACCTCGGGCAAATTCTTCAGCGCCTTTTATTGTCACATTTCCATCTCCACTGATTATGCCGGCATCTCTTGAATCACTAGTTGCCTGCATGCCTTCAGTATATACAGCTCTGTTATTCCTGATATCGGCGCTTGATATAACCGTTGTAAAAGATGCCTGGCCGCTGTCTTCACCGTAGACATATATACCGCCGCCAAATACCGCAGATTTGTTGTTGGTGATCTTACCGCTGATGATATGCACATTATTGGAATATATAAGGATACCGCCGCCGGTGTTATAGGAGTAGTTATTATCGATCGTGCCTCCCATCAGGAAAAATTTACCATCATCAGCAGCCAGGACGCCTCCACCATTTGTTGATTTATTGCTTTGCAGCAAACCTCCGCACATGCGAACCTCCGCGTCGGATGATGCTACAAAAATCGTAGAGTCGTGGTCCCCATAGTTATTGGAGATCTTGGCATTTCCCTTTATTGTAAGCTGTCCGCCTGCGACTACAATAGCTCCGGCATGGCCTTCATTGTTTGAAATATCCGCACTGCCGTCGATAGTATATTTGGCATTAGCTCCGTCGAAAAATATCGCACCTGAATTTGTACGCGACAGCACGCTTTTTGAAGCAAGTGTTTCAACGGCTGCATAACCGTTTGGATTAATTCCAACACCATTGTCATCTTTTAAACTGGATTTATCTTTGATTGAATTGTTAATCGATGGTACAGTTCCGTCATCTTCAAACCAAGGCATCCACCACGCTCCGGCTTCGTTGTTGCTGATTGAGCCGGATTTCATATTAAAACTGCCCTTAACATATACCGGCGAGACTCCAACAGGAATTTCTGCAGATGTTTCAGGTGTTTTATAATCCTGCAGCTTTGCGCCTTCAATGTTTAAGGTTCCGCTTTCATTTACCTCAACAAAGAAACCGCGAGTTTTGCTATTTATCATAGCTTTTCTATAGACTGCATTTCCGCCTGACAGTGTTACATTCTGCAGGGTCAGCTTACCGTTTACAGTGAACATTGCCTTAACATCGGAACTTTCGGTGGCATTACGAGTAATTTTGTAATTACCGGCTATTGTTATATCTGCACCATCCGGAACAGTGATGGTATCATTTCCTGCAGTGATATCGCTTGTAAGTGTTATTGTCTGTGTACCACCAGCTTCTACAGCAGCTTTAAGTGTATCCCAGTCGGTGTCGATTACATCATCTTCGACTCTTATAACAATAATCTCGCCGTCGTTAAAAGTAATCGTAAGAACTTCGCCGCTTGTGAATGCCTTGAGAGATTTTATTAGATAGTCATTGCCTCTGTTTGTGAAGGACAGCAGGCTATCATCTGTGAAATCAACCTTCTTGATATCAGCGGTTTTCCGCGTAATGTCGAGCTTATCAAAGAGCTCTGAGAGCATCATCTCGCTTCCGCCGTTCATATGATGCTCAGAAGCCTTGTTATCCTTTGAAGTGTAATAGAAATCTACAGTATAGTAGTAAACGACACCGTAAACCGAAAAGCTGTCTGCTTCGAAACTCAGCTCTTCATTCTTAATCTCAACAGGAACAGTTTCTGCCTGATTATTCTTATCATCTGTGAAGTGAACGGCTGCAAACTCGACGTCCTCTGTATCAAGCGCTTTATCCTTGAGCTCAATGCTTACGGAAACCGGAGCTGCAGGTTCGATCTCATCTCCGTCCTCATTGAGTATTGAGATATCAAAGAAACGAGCATACGGAAGACTGTCTGCTTCGATGTGTTTATCTGTAACCTCATCTGCAGCAGCCTCAACATATTCACTGTATTCTTTTGTATTGGAAGAGATCTCCTTTACATCTAAAGAGGCAGCACTTGGTATCTCAGCATCAGCGTCGTAATCAAGCCTGATTTCATAATCATCTGAACCCGCTGTGAGCTTTCCTGCCTCAAAGGAATCGCCGGCCGCAGCCTCCTCAGGCTCTGTCTCATCTTCTTTAGCTGCTTCATCTGAAGACCGATCATCATCAACTTCTTCCGGTGCATTAGCTTCCTCTGCAGCGTCTTCGTTTTCTGAAACTGACTCATTCATTGCAGTTTCATTATTATCAACCGCATAGGCCTTCATGCTAATCACAGTCATCGCCGGTCCGCTCGTTACGAGCAGAGCCAGTGCCAGTAGCAAAGCGCCTATCCTTGACATTCTTCTTGTAACCTTTTCCATACTGTTCCCTTCCGTTAAGCCTAAGATAAAGTTATATTTGATTACAATAATCCAAACTTATACCTTCATAGTTACACAAATGCTACATTACATTTATATTAAATGTCAATGTTTTCAGAATAATAAATGAAACGTCAACCCATTGAAATTTCACGCATTTCGTGATTCTAAATGAATATTAATGCGATTTCAGTATTACCGGTATGTGAAATAATCGTAAAGCATAAAGAAGAGTGATGGCTTTATCTGTATCGATTTCATCTTTCACCACGCTCCTCTCTTGTCTTCC
>CACZRW010000243.1 GCA_902783675.1 uncultured Pseudomonadota bacterium
GAATGCTTCTTACCCTCAAGTTCTTCTTTTTCCTGTGCCTTAAGCATCTTATTATATTCGCCCTTAGTCATTAACCATTCAGGGTGTTCTTCAAATTCTTTTACAGCTTTACTGTCAAAGTTAATTAGCTTTTCGCCCCTATTATTGCCAGCAGAAGTGATATATACAATTCTTGCACGGTATCCGTCAGTTAACGGAAGGTAATCACGTAATTCATTCTCAACGTATTTATATTGCGGCCTTTTCCCAAATTCATTATCAGATAAAAACGCTTCAATGTTCTTTCTGACATCACTTCTCATCCTTACAACGTTTTTTAATTCAGTAAGACAGTCATTATCTTTTAAAAATCTGACTTCGTCGTAATTATCAAGTGTTTGTCTGCTTTTTACAGTAATACTGGTGTCATAAGGTTTAAGCAAACTATCTATATTTTGTAAACCAAGATAATCAAGAATCTCATTCATTAGGACAGTACGCTGATTATGGATTCTTTTTTTGATTATCACATATGTAATAACGCCAATACCTATTGATACTCCAATTATCAAAAATATAGCCGCATTATCCTTAATAAACTGAATTGCTGCACCAAATGCGCCAGCAATAACCAACAATAGTGCTGCAATACCGCCTCCCGCATTATTTTTTGAACGCCTTCTTGCCATATCATTTCCTTTCCAACACAAAATTATTGCCTTATATTCATCAGTATCCGCCGCCTCGGAATATGTTTAGACATGAATCATGTCGAGACGGTATGCTTTGTCGAGCTTTCTAAAATTCATTTTTATTTTACCATTTCAGGCGGTTTATTATAATTTCATTTTTCGCGTGATAGCGATATTTTTTTTCGGAATATTGCCATTTTGCTTTGCCATACGCAAAATCCCCCGACCCGCTTCTTTTCGTCCCATTGTCCCATAAACCCCTGAGAGACTCCTAAAGAAGTCCCAAAATCATTCTAAAGAAGTCGCAAAATCATTCTTTTCTCTTGCTTTGCCCAAAGGATTTTGCTATATTCCTAAAGAGATCTTATCTGTTCCCCCATTAATTGTTTCTATCAACATCCTCCGGAACAACCCATCTTCGCGGTTCCGGGCGACAACACCAAAAAACAGAATGAAGGAGGCATTATGGCCAGAAGACCGCGCCGTTATGGTAATAGCGGAGTTTATCATCTTATTATTCGAGGGGTTGATCGGCAAAGAATATTCGAAGACAAAGCGGATTATCAATTCTTCCTGCATGCCTTGGAGCGCTATGCGAAGGAGCAGCTGGTTCGGGTGCTTGCTTACTGTCTGATGGACAATCATGTGCACCTACTGGTATTTATTGTTGCCGAGAATCTGCCTCTCTTTATGAAAAAACTGGGCATCAGCTATGCGGCCTATTTCAACGGTAAATATGATCGATGCGGGCATTTATTCCAGGACCGGTACAAAAGCGAATCGATTGAAAACAATGGTTATTTGGCCCGTGCGCTCAGGTATATTCTGCGAAACCCGCTGAAGGCGGGGCTGGGATCCCCTGAGACATATCCCTGGAGCAGTTTTTCCCTGTACGGAACAAATAACAGCCTGGTGGACACATCGATATTTGAATCGCTTTGGCAAAATGAAGAGGAGTACCGGCGCTATGTGCTGGATGATGCGGAAGAAGGGAAAGAGATTATGGAATATGAGCCGCTGCGGGGCCGAGGCGATGCCTGGGCAGTGCAGCAGATACGGGAGATTCTTAAAATAGACCGGCCGACTATGCTTCAGGAAATGCCCAAAGTGCAAAGGGACGAAGCCATACGATTGCTGCTGGCTAGTGGGATTGGCATTCGGCAGCTTTCCCGGCTGACAGGTATCAGCCGGAGTCTGATCGGGCGGCTGGGACAGTAAAAATGGGACGGAAAGAACCGTCCCCGTGTCCCATTACCCCAACCCTGCTTCTGTCAATTCATAGACTTTCGTGCACACTTCCCCCAGGTATTTCCTATCGTGGGAGATGCTGATGATGCAGCCCGGGAAGGCGGCAAAAATCTCCCGGATCACCGGGCCGGACAGGGGCGAGAA
>CACZRW010000244.1 GCA_902783675.1 uncultured Pseudomonadota bacterium
CTATCAGGACGTAAAGAGCGGCGGCACGGGCACGGTCGTGACCCTGAACAGCGGCTACCAGTACGTCAGCAGCGGCGGCGCGGGCACGGTCTCCGCCATGAGCAGCGGCGAGCAGATCGTCAGCAGCGGCGGCAGGGGCATGGTCTCCGCCATGAACGGCGGCACGCAGGTCGTCGATAGGACGGCCACGGGCACGGTCTCGGCCATGAACGGCGGCTCGCAGATTATCGCCAGCGGCGGCACGTCGAAGGATACCACCGTTAACGACGGCGGTGTGCAAATCGCATCGGCGGGCGGCATCCTCGCGGGCACGCAGATCGTCAACAGCGGCGGCGCGGTCTTGGGCGGCACGCTGAAGGGCACACAAACCGTCAACGGCGGCACGGTTTCCGGCACGACCATCAATGACGGCGGCTCGCAGACCGTCAAGGGCGGCACGGTTTCCGGCACGACCATCAACGGCGGCGGCTCGCAGACCGTCAGCGGCGGCACGGTTTCCGATACGACCGTCCTCGCCAACGCCACGCAAACCGTCCTCAGCGGCGGCGTGACGTCGGGCACTATCGTCAGCGGCAACTACGGCGGGCAAATCGTCAGCGACGGCGGCAGGGCATCAGGCACCGTCGTCAGCGACTGGGGCGTCCAGATCGTCAACAGCGGCGCCACGGCGACGGATACCGCCGTCACCAACGCCGGCGTACAGGAAGTCAACAGCGGCGGCACGGCGACGGGCGCCATCCTCAGCGACGGCGTGCAGGAAGTCAGCGGCGGCGGCCTTGCTACGGACACTGTCGTCAACGACAAGGGCGATCAGCAGGTCTTCGGCGGCGGCACGGCGGCGGGCACCGTCGTCAGCAGCGGCGGCAGGCAGGATCTTTACGGCGGCAAGGCGCTGCACGCCACCATCGAAAGCGGCGGCGTTCAGATCACCGACAGCGATATGGGCGGCGTCCTTGGGGGCACGCAGATCGTCAAGCAGGGCGGCACGGCCTTGGGCGGCACCCTCAAAGAGATCACCGTGGTCACCTCGGGCGGCACGCAGACGATCAAGGCCGTGCAAAGCGTCGAAGGTTCGGCGACGGGCGTCACCGTCGCAGGCGGCGGCACGCAGGCCGCTCTGAACGGCGGCACGGCAAGCGGCACGACCGTCAGCGCAGGCGGCAGACAGGCCGTCTCCGCGGGCGGCACGGCGGACGGTACGACCATCGGAAAGGACGGGCTGCAGACCGCCGAGGCGGGCGGCATTCTCGCGGGCACGCAGACGATCAAGGCCGGCGGCGTCGCCTCGGGCGGCACGCTGACGGGCACCCAGACCGTCGAAAGCGGCGGCACGGCGAAGAGCATGACCGTGGCCCAAAACGCTACCCAGACCGTCAGCGGCACGGCGCAGGATATGACCGTCAGCGGCACGCAGACGATCGCGGCGGGCGGCCTCGCCGACGGCGGCACGATTTACAGGACGCAGACGGTTTCGGACGGCGGCACAGCGAAGAACATGGTCGTGAACAACGGCGCCCAGCACGTACAGGACGGCGCCACAGTCTCCGATACCGTCATCAACGACGGCGGCGTGCAGTATGTCAGCGGCGGGACGGTCGTCGGCGGCTCCGTCAACGGCGGCGTGCAGAATATATTGGCCGACGGCAGTGTGTCGGGCGTGACGCTGGAGAACGGCTTCCAGTATGTCAGCGGCACAGCCTCGGCCACGACGGTGAAAGGCGGCATGCAGCGCGTCTATGACGGCGGCACGACGGACGGCGCGATCGTCTCCGGCGGGCAGCAGATCGTCGAGGCAGGCGCGAAGGCGGACAACGCGCGGCTTCTGGGCGGCGCGCAGTTCGTCGCGGAAGGCGCCGAGGTATCGGGCACGCAGATCAGCGCCGGTACGCAGGACGTCAGCGGCACGGCGAATGATACCGTCATCAGCGGCGGCACGCAGAACGTCGCGGCGGGCGCTGCGGTGTCGGCCACGCAGATCAGCGGCGGCACGCAGAACGTCAGCGGCACGGCGCAGGATACCGTCATCAATGGCGGTACGCAGAACGTCGCGTCGGGCGCCGCGGTGTCGGGCACGACGATCAGCGGCGGCGCGCAAAATATCGGCACGGGCGGCACGGCCACGGGCACGACCGTCAGCGGCGGCGGGACCCAGATCGTCATGTCGGGCGGCACGGCGCGGCAGACCACCGTGGTCAGCGGCGGCACGCAGGACGTCCGAGCCTATGGCGTGGCCTCGGGCGGCACCGTCAACGCGGGCGCGACGCAAAGAGTCGCGGCCAGCAGCGACGTCACGGATATGACCGTCAGCGGCACCCAGCTCGTCGGGCAGGACGCCGTCGTCAGCGGCGGCACGATCTACGGCGCGCAGACCGTCGAAGCGGGCGGCACGGCGCAGGATGTAACGATTGCCGAAAACGCGGCGCAGAACGTCGAGGGCGTCGCAGAAAATACGACCGTCGTCGGCACGCAGAATGTCGAAAACGGCGGCTTTGCCTCGGGCGGCACGATTGCGGGCACGCAGAATATCAAAGACGGCGGCACGGCGAAGAGCATGACCGTAGCCAAAAACGCGGCGCAAAATGTCAGCGGCACGGCGGAAAACATCACCGTCAGCGGCACGCAGAATGTCGAAAACGGCGGTGTCGCATCGGGCGCCACGATCTACGGCACGCAGAATATTGCGGACGGCGGCATTTCGGACGGCGCGACCGTCAGGACGGGCGGTACGCAGACCGCCGCGGCGAAGGGCGTCCTCGCGGGACGGCAGATCATCGAGCAGGGAGGCTCGGCTGCGGGCGGCACATTGACGGGCACGCAGGACGTCGCGGGCGAAGCCTCGGACGTCATCGTCGCCGAGGGCGCGACACAGAACGTCACGGGCACGGCGGAAAACATCACCGTCAGCGGCACGCAGAACGTCGAAGCGGGCGGTGTCGCATCGGGCGGCACGGTTGCGGGCACGCAGGCCGTCAAGGACGGCGGCACGGCGCAAAATATGACCGTGGCCGAAAACGGCACGCAGAATGTCGCGGGCGTTGCGACGGATATGACCGTCAGCGGCACCCAGAATGTCGAGCAGGGCGGCCTTGCCTCCGGCGGCACGATTGCGGGCACGCAAACCGTCAAGGACGGCGGCACGGCGCAAAATATGACCGTGGCCGAAAACGGCACGCAGAATGTCGCGGGCGTTGCGACGGATATGACC
>CACZRW010000245.1 GCA_902783675.1 uncultured Pseudomonadota bacterium
AGGTCCGGCTTAAGCCTAATTATACCAGCATAAGGGATTTCGCCTGCTATGGTTCGGCGGTAAAGCTTGTCCAGGGCACGGTAAACGGTGTGATTGAAGACTTCCCGGCAGAGATGTGGCTCTCGGAGGAAATATTAAAGATTTATGATGCCGAGGCGGGTTATGCTTTTATCGAAGAAAACGCTGGCGACACACCCACTGAGGAGACGTTGCTTTATAATGAGTACGGGATTGATATCATAACGAAAAATATCAGTGAAAAAAGTATCTATAACCCACTGAGATATTTTGCCCTCTGCGGTTCAAGCTATACATACATTGATGCCAGTGGGGAGGAACATGATTTTATAGGATTCGACGTTTCGGCCACAACAAGCGGTATATGCTATGAGGGTAAGAACATCTGGGTTGATAAACTGGCTAAAGTAGCCCTCTCTTTCTGCGGAGCGACGGTCAACGTCAATGTATATAGGGACAATCGGGACGAAAATGTTTACTATACATGGTCGGGAGGGGAGGCCAACGCTCATATTCGTCCAAAGAAGGAATATGTGGAGAACTTTTTTAACACCTGTGATGACTTTACAGCGGTTTTGCTTGACAGACAGCCGAATCCGATATATACGGCAACTTTTGAAACCCCGGCAGAGAATGAGACGGGTTTTTCATATGAGATGCAGACATATACCTGGCCGACGCTTAACGGTGGCTTTAATCCAGACCTTTCGGGCCCATACTATTCATATCTCAACAGCCTGATACACTTGGGCGAATTCTATGACGAGTATTACAGTGACAACATGTGGCGTTCCCTGACCCATGAGGCGATAAAGACCCTTGACTGGACATATGTTTCCAACACGGACGGCGACATCGAAGACCTGAGCACGATAGACACATCAAGGATAGAACCAATAACCAAGATTTACGGCCGACAATTCGATGACCTGAAGCGCTATGCCGACACAATCAAGAACAGTCAGAAGGTAACGTATGACCAGAAGGCAAACGCCCCGGACTATTCACTCACGGATATTCTGGCTAACTCGGGGTGGGAGACGAGGACCCTTAAGATAACGAGCGATGATTCCATCATGACCGAACCTTTATATTCAGGTCTTTCATACGGATACAACGCAAGCGATGCCAATACGGAGTTCCTGAGGCGTTTGAAACTTAATTCCAAGTATCTTTTCTCAGCCAAGGGTACGAGAAAGGGAATCGATGCATTACTGGCAATGTTTGGTCTTGAGCCGGATGAGTATACGGTCAACGAGTACGTGTACGTCTTTTCCGGCGGCGAATTCCCTCACTTCTGTAATGAGACCGAGGGTAAGAGCTTTGCATACCCATTGGCCAAGGACGTTTCAATCATAAACAAGTATAAGGTTAATTTCAATGTCAGGGACCCGTATGGTGATTATTGCGGCATCCCGGTAACGGAAATTGGTTACACGGATGATAACGGAGAGGACTATTCATATGTAGTTCCTTGGTATTCCTATGGCAAGAAGTACGATAACGGGCTCTATTTCCAGATGAATGGAGGTTGGGGAAAACGGGAAGTCATGGATGTGGACCTTGCCATTGCCCCGGAGATAACCGAGCTTTATGGCGACCAGGTGCCTCTTTATTCTGAAACACAGGCCAGGCTAAGGTTTGCAAAGGATTTCGATGACATGCTTCAAGGTGCGT
Organism: uncultured Pseudomonadota bacterium; assembly: GCA_902783675.1. Classification (GTDB taxonomy): domain Bacteria; phylum Pseudomonadota; class Alphaproteobacteria; order CACZRW01; family CACZRW01; genus CACZRW01. Next base: position 1,696 of record CACZRW010000245.1, read on the forward strand.
TCCTGTCGGCCAACACCAATGACGTCTTTTATGTAACCGATATTTCTGACATCGAGACCAGGTATACGGTGAATGATGATGATTTGTCACAAGCCTCGCATTACTTTATCCTTGAAAACGCGGAGCTCAATCAATTCCTGGGTTATAACGAAGATTACGAGGGTGGCGAGAAGTATGGATGGAGAAGTGTCGGAACCAACGAAATCGCAGACCCGGAATTCTATCAGGCAGGAGCTCAGGTAATCTATCTTGAGTCGATTAAGGATGATACAACCGGAAACAACCCGCATATAGGAAACGGCCTGTATGACGGGGGTCTGGCTTATATCAGCGGAATGAGTGAGGTCTTTGCCTATTCGTTGATAAACAAGAACTTCATAGGGATAAACGATGAGACCTGCGAAAAAATTGCCCAGTATAAATTCCCAGCCAAAATGCAGGTGGATAACAGGAAGTGCTGGTATTTCACGGATAACTACAACGAGAAGGACGGAATCAACTCGGGAGAGACACTGACATTCAAGGAGGCGGACATAACTGAAGATAAATGTCCTAAGCTTACGGATTATAAAGTTGATGCCATCCTTAAGTCCGATAATGCAATCCTTCCAATCGGAGACGAGGCCGACCCTCATATGTATTCGGGTGAAATGTATACCAGGACAACGGATATTAAGCCTTTTGACCCTGAGATAGGTACAGAATCAACATCAGGGGAAGCCGCGGCGAATTCGATTGTCAATGTGAAGAATATTGACCTGACCTTTGCCATTCCGAGTGTCGATTGTGAAACTGAGTACCGGAAATACATAGAAGGCACCGTGATTCCATATCTTGCACAAATGATTCCATCAACAAGCATCATGTCTTGGAAATTCACCGACGGGAAACCAAGACCAGTAACAACATATAAGCTTGTTGTTGAACCGAAAAATGCGTCAATCTCTGAGACCGGCACGACCACTTTGACGGCGTATAAGGTAATGATGGTAGATGGCGTGGAGAGCCGAAGGGAGAACATATCATCAAAGGCAACCTGGACGATTACAAGCGGAGGAAATTATGCCACGGTTAACGGTGGTGTCATTACCGGTAAGAACAAGGAAGAAAGTAATCAAACGATATCCATTTCCGTGTCATATGACGGATATTCAGATACGGCATCGGTAAGCGTGGGTGCTCATGAGCCGGTTTATACTTATAGCATGAAGGTTATTCCGGACAGCACGACCATTGACGCCCAGGGCAGCACACAGTTAAGGGCTCGTTTCACGACAATAAAGGATGGCGTAGAACAGGGAACGGAAGAGGTGAATGCGACATGGGCCATAACCGCTGGAGGTTCATATGCCACGATATCGTCCGGGGGTAAACTGACAGGTACAAACACCACGACAACGTCACAAAGTGTTACGGTTCAGGCAACATACAATGGACAAACTGCAACCACTACGATAACGGTAGATGCAGCCCTGTCATATAGCATGAAGATAACGGCAGACAGGACATCAATTGAACCACAGGGAACCACACAGGTAAGGGCTTATTTGGTAACATCAAAGAACGGCGTAATTCAGAGTACGGTAGAGATAACACCGACATGGTCAATAACCGAGGGTATCTCTTATGCACTGGTATCGGCGGACGGTAAGATAACAGGAACGAACACCGGGGCAACAGCACAAAACGTTACCGTAAGTGCATCATATACAGCACCTTCCGGGGAGCTCCTTACTCAAACAACGGGTATCAGGGTTCAGGGTGAGGCATATATTATTCCTAACCTTTCTGTAATTTCTGCTATTACTTCGGGTGCTGGCTCAACGGGTGAAATTGAAATTTTCACCAACCTTGATTGGCCGATTACAATTACAGTTAGTGACCCGGAGAACTTTGAGGTAATAGGAACACCAGTAAAACCTCAATCAACGGTAATTGTACGGGCCAAGACGGCAAACCTGGACCCAGAACACGAAAGGCGAGTCATAATCACCTTTAGCGACCCACGTGGTCTTGCCGAAGATGCTACGGTGTTGGTCATACAGTATGAGGGTGCAGTGCCGCTTGTCAGTCCTACGGTAACAATGAGTGCCGAAGGTAATATCCCAGTTCCAAAGGAGGGTGGTACGGCAACGGTAACCATAACGGTAACTGATGGAACATTTGACCACTATGAGGTTACTCCTGGCGTTACGGTTGTGTCAGTGCAGCAGCCTAATGAGACAACGGCTATCATAACATTGAGTTTCGGTGCAAACACAACCGGAGAAGAGGTTATCTGCACAGTAACTGGTTATGGTAGGGGCGTCGGTTATTCCACCGGAGTTACATCTTCGGAAACCATAGAAGTTCCACAGACCTACTCCAAGTGGTCCCTGTCCGACGTGGATTATGTGATTTTCACCTATGGATGGGGCAGTGGCGATGGAAAGGACTTGGATTCGTTTACGTTCATTGACGGCCTGGCAAATTCAAGTAATGACACATATGGAAACTATTTTCAAAAAGGTGTCGGTTTTGGCAATGGTGCAGAGCTAGATAGAGAAAAATATATTGCACCTTCATTGAGTACCAGTGTTTTAAGAATGGGTAGTGATAATATTTTTGCTGGCGGTGAATACACCCTCGTTAATTTCAAACAATTGAACGAGGATATCGTTGATGCAATTTCCAAGGGAGAAATCGCACCAAACTCCAAGCTGATTATTTATCTTATGGGCAATTGGTACGGCAAAAAATCAGCCGGAAACGCAAGCATTTCCTTTGAAGCATATAAGGGTGGGGAGCCGGTAAGGGTTAAAGTAACCGAAACTGATTCTCACAAGTACATAATTACTGGTGATACGACGTTAAAGGGTACGCATACCGAGTCGGATATCAACGTATTTGCTGGTGGAGTCAAGAATTTCGGTGATGCATTGGACAAATATAGTTCAATGGCCGCGTTTGTCTATGACTATAAGTATGCCAGTTTCAATCTTGTAACGGGAGAACACCTTGAGTCACTATCCGGAAGTAGGTATAGGTATGGACGATATTATACTCTTGAGGGTACCACGCATATAACAGGTTCTCATGTCGAGGACAAGTCAGAATACGCAGAAATCACTAAATATTTGACTATAACGGGAGTAGATTTCACCAAAGAAAGAACCTATACCATAAATCTGGATTGCAACATTAATTGGGGAACAGGCTCAACTCCTGGTTCAATCACTACGGTTCCAATAAGGATAGTTGAGAATTCGTGTACCACTGATGACCCAAGCTCCTCAGACTATGATGGTGACATAATTCTTACATATGTCAACCCAACGACGTTTAGTGTAACATTCCCGGCCGGTCATAGATACAGCGGCTCATCTTCGACAGGATACTGTGTTTACTATAATATAGATGCCACAAACGAGTATGTTGCGAATTACTTTGGTTCACAAACAGGCTTTAATCGCCCATGTTTGTATATTAAAGAAAGGGAATAGTCAAGTGGATTTATTTAAAATAATAAAAGGAGAGCATTAAAAACTCTCCTTTTTTTGTTAATCTTGTTAAGTTTGGCACGGTTTTTGTATTAAAAGAGACATAGAAATATAAAAGAAAAAGATTTTTGCTTTTCTGATATAATTTTTGTATAATATATTTGTAATTTATGTTTAATTTTAAAAGTATTTGAAAATGAAAAAATTTGAATTCATCAAGAAAGTGCTGGTTGGTTTTATGGCTACCCTGTTGATGCTTATGGCAGGTTGCTCTTCCGCTCCGAAATTAGAAGAGGTTGAGAATAGCACCAGAAAAAATGTTGAGGAACTATTAACGGAAGACAATAATGATGAGCTATCGTTCCGCCTCAATAATTATTATGTAGTTAAAAAGGTTGACGGTTTGACCTATAACGGAATTATAGAGACAACAGCGTTCTATAAACATAGGGAATGGGACGACTTAACCTTTGATTTCATCCAAAAGCAGGATAGTTTGAATCTTCAGCGAGAAGTTATTGTCAAATTCCACGATAAAAACTATAACAGCTGTACAATCATACTTCCAGAAGGGAAATAGTTAAAAAGTAAATGGAGGACCATAATAGTCCTCCATTATTTTTGTTTGAGCATTTTAAATTAAACGTTAATGTTTGTGTATGTGCCTGCTTTACCTGGCCTAAAATCAACATTTTCAAGTCCACTTTGTTGCCCCTGAAGAGTCCGAAGAGTAACATAAATTTTTCCCAAAGTTTGTGGACCAATTTTTCCGTCGCACTCCTTTTCTGGAATCCCAACTAATCTTTGGATTGCTCTTATCTGTCCGACAGTCCCAAGCTTGTTCCAGTTTGAAAGAGCGGCATTTGCTACGTTATTACGTGTATTTGCCTGGTCAGGTGTCAGGCCCGCCCCAGGTTCAATATGGTCGTTTCCATATGTTGTCTTGTTTTGTAATTGTTGATAATAATTTGTAAAATCACCATCTTCGTTGATAACATTTTGGATACTTTCGCGAATGATTCTCTTTAATTCATTCTCGGTTACTTTAATTCTAGCCATTTTTTTGTTTTTTATTTTATAATTGCAATTATTTTGTTAATAAATATTTTGTAAATCTTCAAAATCAACCCTCTTTTACAATGTTTTCCATCTTTTTTACAAGGTCTTCCACGGTCTTGATGGTGCTGACGTCCATATCTTCAACCTTTACCTTGAATTCCTCCTCAATACCCAGCATTATTTCGGCCATATCAAGTGAATCCAGTTCAAAGTCGTTGGTAAAATCATCGTTCATCTTGATTACGCTTGCGGGTAGGTCCAGTTTATCGGACACCACCTTGATTACTCTTTCTTTTACTTTCATAATTAAATGAATTTTTCTATAAATAGTACCAGAGTTGACTTTTGCTTCCGGAAGGGCTATATTGTAAGAAACGGGACACCATAGTGATTAAGATAGATGAGAAACGTCTTAAAGGTATGATACAGGAAATCATTACAGAAACCCTGTACGGCACATTACCGAAGCATAACATTG
>CACZRW010000246.1 GCA_902783675.1 uncultured Pseudomonadota bacterium
AGGCGTTGAGCTTGTCGCGGATCAGAAGCTGGATTTCTCGGAGTGTCATTTTGTGCTTGACTGGAAGGGGTGGTTGTGGTTGACTGGCGGCGTTCCGCGAGGGTGAGCCTCCCTGTGTGCGCCGCTTAGGCAGGGGACGGAGCCCTCGCGGTCGTTTTGTAGAAGGTCGTCGGAGTGATGTTGGCGAGATTGACGCCAAGGACGAGCGCGTTTCCGTCCAATGTTTCGAGAGTGAGTTCGAGACGGCCGTAGGCGCCCTTCTCCTGCCACGTGGCGGTGTCCGGACTCCGCCACAACGACGGAATGAGTTCGTAGTCGCCGACGGAGAGCGGAAGGTTGACGGTCCCCTTCGGCGCCTCGTGCTTCGTGCCGTGCGTCTCCATCCAATCGCGGGTGATGGTGAGCCCGTTCTTCGCGGCGCGTTCGCGCGCGGCCGGGTCGGAGATCTTCGCGAGCATGGCCGGATTGAACCGGCCCTTTCCGAGAACGGCCGCCGCGGGTCCGGCGCCTTCGTGCATCTGCCGCAGCAGACCCGCGTTCCAGCGCGCCATGTTGTTCCCGTCGATCGAGATCTGCGATCCGAAGGCGGCGCGCAGAAACGGATCCATCTCGCGTTCCTTGCCTTCGGGAAGGCGCTCGGCAAGGTTTTCGTTGAAATTCGGATTCTTCGGCGGCTTTGGCGGCGGGTCGTCCGCGGAGATGACGCCGTAGCGGATCGCCTCTCGGCGGCCGACGTCGCGAAGTCCCATCCCGCTGTTGAAGTCGAACGGCGGCCAAGGGTGGTGGAAGGCCGAGAGGTTCGTCCAGACCGGGTCGGTCTTGAGGGCGATCATCCGGTCCGCGAAGAACTTCCCGCCGGCCCGCTCCCACCGGGTTCGCCAGGTCGTCCGCTCCGCCTTCCGGCGCTCGACGCGCAGGAACTCCTGGCAAGGGAACGCCGCGAGCGCCCCTGCGCTCGTCCCTTCGAGGTAGCGCACGTAGCCGCGGGCCTCGGCGACGTTCGTCCGGATGATGAGGTCCAGCCGGCGCTGCGAGGAAAGGTCCTGGATGCCGCCCTCCTTGCCTTCCGGCGGGGCGTAGCCGGTCCGGGCCAGCGCCTCGCGGATCGCCAGGCGAGCCTGCGATTCGGAGAGTTCGCCGGCCGCGACTTTCGCGACGGCCTCGCGCATCACCGCGAGCCGGCGCGCGTCGTCGACCGTCGCCGAAAAGAAGGCGCGGTCGCGGAGCCCCGCCTGGACGGAGCTCCAGTCGGCGCTCTTCATCGGCGAGGCCGCGAGCGCCTTGCCGAGGATCCGTTCGGCCGGCGTCATGCGCCCCTCCCCGCCCTGTAGGCGTCCAGCGCGTCCAGGGCCGCGTCGAAGGCCGCCGATTTCATCTGCGCTTCGTCCGGCAGCACCGTCGGGTCCGCCCTGTGGTGCGTCGCGCCCACGAGCCACCAGAGGATCGTGAGGTGGCCGGAGGGCTCCCGCCTGGCGAGCGCGCCGGCCTTGCGGCCCTTCGGCCACCAGAAGAAGAGGCCCTGCGCCTCGCGCTGCGCCCATTCGCGCGGCCAGACGCCGGCGACTTCGGCGCGTGCCGGGATTGCGAGCGACTTTCCGCTCTTCGGCCGGACCGTCCCGCCGTAGCGGTGCAGCCGGACGCCGGGCGCGCGCACCAGGACGCGCGCCACGCAGCCCTGCCGGTCGGTGACCGTCGCCTCCGCCGCCTTCGCCCAGTAGCCGGTCTGCGGGAAGCCCTCGCGGTGCGAGGCGCTGCCGTTCCGGGCGCGGAGGTGGTCCACGACGAGGTTCGAGACCCCGCGCGCCGCCGCGTCCGCCAGAAGCTCCGGCGGAGCCAGCCGGCGCTCCAGGGCGTCGGCCAGCTCTTCGTCCCCCTTGAGGGAGAGGCTGAAGGCGGGTGCGGGCATGGGTGCGCGTGTGCTACCAGAGGGGCCCGCCGAGGGTGCGGGGCGGGCCGTCGTCGGCGAGGGGCGAGGTGGCGGGGCGGGACTCGTCGTCCGCCTCCCCGTCGCCTTCGGGCGTGATGCGCCCCTGCGCCACCTTGTC
>CACZRW010000247.1 GCA_902783675.1 uncultured Pseudomonadota bacterium
AGACCGTGCTGGGGGTGTACGCCAAGGGTGGCGCGAAGCGAACGGCGCCTGAGGTCGCCTTCCACCAACAACACCTTCTTACCGGCAATAGCCGCAGCGGAAGCCAGGCTGATGGCGATGGTCGACTTGCCCTCGTTGGGGATGGACGATGTAACTGCCAGCGAACGAACGGGTTCGTCGATGCTAGAGAACTCGATGTTCGCAAGGAGGGTGTTCGCCGCATTGCGGATGGCATCTTGGCGCACCACGTCCAGAGTGGGACGCTGATTCTTTTTCGCCCTGCTTTTGCGTGTAAAACTAACCATTCGTGACGACCTCCCTTATCCAGGGGGAAACGCCCGATGACGGGAGCCTCCAGTAGTGCTGACGCCTCGTCATCGGAGCGAATGGTGGTATTCACCATGTCCATGATCACGACGATGGCAATGGCCACGAACAGCCCGGCCACGAAAGCAACCAGGGTATACAGCGCACGGCGCGGACCCGAAGACTGCGTCGGCGGTTTGGCCTCGCTCACCACGTTAACGGCTTCCACGTTCATGATGCGAACAGCTGTCTCTCCGATTTTCTCGGTCAGTTCGGTGGCCACGAGCGCCGATGCCTCGGGGTCGTCGCTGGTCACCGCCACCTTGATAACACGGGTGTTCGTAGAAGAATTAACGGCGATCTTGAACTTCGACAAGCTGGTAAGCCCGATGGCCTCAGCTGTCTCTGCGCGAATCTGGTCGTTCTTGGCAAGCTCGGCAAAGTCGTTCGCGAGCATCTGAGAAGCGCTCAAGTCGCTCGAGGTAACCACATCTTCGGCCTTATCGGAGTTCGACGACTTCGTGAGTGCGTAAATTGCAGTTTCAGCCGTGTATTCGTTGGGCATGAATCCCCAGCAATAGATTGCCGTTACGACAGCAAAGGCTACTGGCATGATGAGTACTATTGCCAAATGCCGCTTTAACAGGGCAAACAGTTCCAGTAGTGTCATGAATCTCCTTTAGTCCACTCTTGTATAGAACGCATCGAGCGTATTTTGCATAACGCTGGAGCTATCCAGGTAATATGCTTCGTACTCCTCGCCAGCATCATCGAGCACGATCTCGCTATGGCCACTCAGCGTGGTGAGCTCAAAGCCCGAGTTCCCTCCCGTCGAGAAGCAATACGCCAAATACGCCAGTTCCGATACACCTAAATTGGTAACCACATCACCGGATACGCTATTATAAAGCCCCAGAACATCCGACGCACTAAGATTTGAAAGTTTTGCGGTAAACGCTTTCACAAATTGCACTTGCCGCTCTTGACGCTCGAGAATCGACTCGAACACGTCTACATAGCGATAGCGCACATAGCGGAGGGCTTCGTCACCTGTCAGGATAACCGTGTCGCCAGCGGAATACGATGCACCGGGAATGTTGTGGAGCGCCTCAACTTGCACGCCGCCGATAGCCGTGCTCGCCTGGCGTATGGCCTTGAAGTCAACATCAACATAATACGTGATGGGCAAATTGTAGAACAGGTACGACACCGACTTCGTCGTGTTCGCAGCGCATTTTTCGAGGGAGTCGAGCAAAACGGCATGGCTAAATGCAAGCTGCATGTCGCGCGTGCCGACGTAGCTCTGATCGGCATTGTACAAGTCTACCGGCACCCAAGAATTACGCGGAACCAGAATGGCACGAATCTTCTTGGTGGAGGTATCGATAGCGAATAACACGACGGCATCGGCACACGACGCGTCTTTGCGTGTTACGAACGAATAGTTGCTCTCGTCATCGCGGCCGATTGCCACAAATGAGACAACGTTTTCGTTGTACTTGTAGGTGTGGCCGTTATATTCGACGGTTTGGCCTTTGTCTTTCACGGTGACGTTTTCGGGCGTGTTGTCGAGCCCGTTTAGCATCTGATGCAAGTTCATGTTGCCCGTGTTCACCGCAATGGCCAGCGCAATGCCCACTGCAACAATCAAACCCACGATAACCGCAAGAACGATGAGGATCACGCGCATCTTCGTGCTCATGCCATTCTTATGTTTCTTCGAGCTCTTCTTTCGCTCACGCTTGCGTGTGCGAATAATCACGCTGTCTGGATCGTCGGGGTCTTGAATGACCGTAACCGTTTCATGGGGATTCGTCGTGGACTTGATCACGGCACCAGGAGCATGCGTATTCGATTCGGATGACATGCTTGCATGTTTTTGAGCGTCTGCCGCTTCAGTGCTATCAGTTTGCCGACTTGGATTCACGTCGTTAGCGTTTTCCAGCTCCCCTGCGTGCTGTTTTTCCGCATCGGTTTCGTTATTCGACTGATTGGGCATTGACCATCACCCCGCTAACCAGATAGCGTCCAATCGACTCCAGCCCGCCGGAGTTGCACGTCGAAAGCACCACGATCTTACTATCAGCCTGCACATTACCCGGACGTGTTATAGCACCTACTACATTCGGGGACTCAATATAGTTTACGAACTGGGCAAACCCTGCCGGGTTTTGGAAATTGAACATTCCCATCAAGTGATTTCCATCCGACATGAACGCACTGATGACCTTATAGGTGTACACATGGTCGGGCGTGTAGATGTAGAACTTGTCGTGTGCGTCGAAGTATTCGCCGCTCTCGTAATCGTGCAGCGACGTGAACATGGTGTTGCCAAAGCCGTTGTGGCCGTACAGAATGGTTACGGGATCTTGGAAGTCTTTGTTGTTGAACGCGGCTTCGGTGAAGATGGCGCCTGGTTGCGATTCCTTCTTGTTGGCATCGTGCGTCAGGTAGAACGTGCCATCCTCGGGGTTCTGGCACACAGGGTAGTTAACATCCGTACCGGGAATGTAAATCCAAGCGTAAATATCGGGGTTTTGGGACTGAAGCGCTTTGAAATCGATGGGGCTCTTCATTGTGCTATCCGACACGTTTTCGGGAAGAGTGGGCTCAATCGCCTTCGCATTCTCCACATCGCGAATTTGGGAGTAGGTGTTTGCCAGGTACAAACCACCGGCAACTCCACCCACCAGACACACCACCAAGATGACAATGAGCACAATAACCGTTGGGGTCATCTTGCTCTTCTTCTTTTCCGGCATGTTGAACGATGCGTCGCGCGTTGACGCATTCGCCTCAGAATCGGTATTTTCAGAGAATTGCGATGTCGAT
>CACZRW010000248.1 GCA_902783675.1 uncultured Pseudomonadota bacterium
CAGCACTGAAAACGGATGTCATTCCGATTTTTCTTCCAATTAATCCTGGCATTTCAATAAACTTTTAATTGTTCTCAATTGATCAGACCTTAATCTCTACCTCAACGCCGCTGGGGAGTTCAAGTTTCATCAGTGCATCAACAGTCTTTGTTGTTGAGCTGTAGATGTCAATCAGTCTTTTGTAAGTGGACAGTTCGAACTGCTCACGAGACTTCTTGTTCACAAATGTAGAACGGTTCACTGTGAAGATGCGCTTATGCGTCGGAAGTGGAATAGGACCGCTCACGATTGCATCAGTTGCCTTCACTGCCTTCACGATCTTTTCTGCTGACTTGTCAACGAGGTTGTGGTCGTAAGACTTCAGTTTGATACGAATTTTTTGCTGACTCATTGTCTTTAATTATTTAAGTAATTAATATATATAAGAAAGAGGGTATGCAGGCAAAGAGTCGTATGCTTGCCTGCACCCCCAAACCATTTTTATACGAGATCTACGCGACCGTTGCACTCCTGAAGCACAGCCTTAGCAATAGTGCTTGACACCGGAGCATGATGGTCGTACTGCATAGACGAAGTGGCACGTCCTGAAGTGATGGTACGGAGAGCTGTCACATAACCGAACATCTCACCCAGCGGAACCATTGCCTTCACGATGCGGGCACCAGAACGGGCATTGTCCATACCTTCCACCTGACCGCGACGTTTGTTCAAGTCACCGATCACGTCACCCATGTTCTCCTCTGGAGTGACCACCTCAAGCTTCATGATGGGCTCCATCAGCACAGGCTTAGCCTGAGAGCAAGCGTTCTTGTAGGCCTGACGAGCTGCGATTTCGAACGACAGCTGATCTGAATCGACTGGGTGGAAACTACCGTCCACGAGTGTCACCTTCATGCTGTCCATTGGGAAGCCGCCCAACACACCGTTCTTCATTGACTCTGCAAAGCCCTTCTGTACGGCTGGGATGAATTCCTTTGGCACGTTACCGCCCTTCACCTCGTCCACGAACTGAAGACCTGTGCCCTCAAAGTCATCGTCCACTGGACCAACCTTCACGATGATATCAGCGAACTTACCACGACCACCAGATTGCTTCTTGTACACCTCGCGGAGGTCAACAGTCTTCGTGATGGCCTCTTTGTAGTTCACCTGAGGTTTACCTTGGTTGCATTCCACCTTGAACTCACGCTTCAGACGGTCAATGATGATGTCGAGGTGAAGCTCACCCATACCTGAGATGACGGTCTGACCAGACTGTTCGTCTGTCTTCACGGTGAACGTTGGGTCTTCTTCAGCCAACTTCTGCAAGCCGATAGACAGCTTGTCAAGGTCTTTCTGGGTCTTAGGCTCAACAGCTATACCAATCACTGGGTCTGGGAAGTCCATCGATTCGAGCACGATTGGTGCATCCTCATCGCAGAGGGTATCACCCGTGTGAATATCCTTCAGACCCACTACTGCGCCAATGTCACCGGCAGAGATTTCCTCCACAGGATTCTGATGGTTGGAGTGCATCTGGAACAGACGAGACACACGCTCTTTCTTGCCTGAACGAGTATTATAAATGTATGAACCGGCGGTCACCTTACCAGAATATACACGGATGAAAGTGAGACGGCCCACATATGGGTCTGTGGCAATCTTAAAGGCGAGAGCCGAAGTCTTCTCGTCCTCAGATGGCTTGCGGTCTTCCTCCTCCTTCGTCGTTGGGTTGGAACCCACGATGTTTGGAGTGTCGAGTGGAGATGGGAGGAATGCACACACATAGTCGAGCAATGTCTGCACGCCTTTGTTCTTGAACGAAGAGCCACAAAGCATTGGTGTGCACTCAAGTGCGTTAGTTGCCTTGCGGAGAGCACGGATGCACTCTTCCTCAGTGATGGTGGATGGGTCATCGAAGAACTTCTCCATCAGTTCATCATCGAACTCAGCTACAGCCTCAAGCATCTTACCACGCCATTCCTCAGCTTCAGCCTGAAGTTCTGCTGGGATGTCTTCAACATCATAGTCTGCGCCCAGTGACTCGTCGTGCCACAGGATAGCCTTCATCTTGATGAGGTCAACCATACCCTCGGAGTTCTCCTCGGCACCGATTGGGATCACCACTGGAACTGGCTTTGCGCCCAGCACCTCCTTCATCTGGCGAACCACCTCGAAGAAGTCTGCGCCCGAACGGTCCATCTTGTTCACGTAACCGATACGTGGAACATTATATTTGTCAGCCTGACGCCACACAGTCTCTGACTGAGGCTCAACACCACCTACTGCACAATAAGTGGCCACAGCGCCGTCAAGCACACGGAGTGAACGTTCCACCTCAGCAGTGAAGTCCACGTGTCCCGGAGTGTCAATCAGGTTGAACTTGTACTTGTTGCCGTTCCAAGTCCAATATGCAGTTGTGGCAGCAGAAGTGATAGTGATACCACGCTCCTGCTCCTGAGCCATCCAGTCCATTGTTGCGGCACCGTCATGAACCTCGCCCAACTTGTGAGTCTTACCTGTGTAGAACAGGATACGCTCAGATGTGGTAGTCTTACCAGCATCGATGTGGGCCATGATGCCAAAGTTACGCGTAAGATGCAAATCTTGCTTTGCCATA